>NZ_JAQYWZ010000594.1:0-803 GCF_036290945.1 Streptomyces sp. BE303 | reverse complement strand
GTACCTGGTCACGGGTGGCGCCGGCTATGTCGGCAGTGTGGTGGCCGCCCACCTGCTGGAGGCGGGTCACCAGGTGACCGTCCTGGACGATCTCTCCACGGGCTTCCGTGCGGGCGTGCCGTCCGGTGCGGAGTTCGTCGAGGGCCGGATCCAGGAGGCCGGGAAGGTCCTGGACGGTTCCTTCGACGGTGTGCTGCACTTCGCCGCCTCCTCGCAGGTCGGCGAGTCCGTCACGGACCCGGAGAAGTACTGGCGCAACAACGTGGCCGGCTCGCTGGAGCTGATCAGCGCCATGCGCGCGGCCGGTGTGCGCAGGCTGGTGTTCTCCTCCACCGCCGCGACCTACGGCGAGCCGGAGTCCGTGCCGATCGCCGAGACCGCCCGCACCGCGCCGACCAACACCTACGGGGCCACGAAGCTGGCCGTCGACCACCTGATCACCGGCGAGGCCGTCGCCCACGGTCTGGCCGCCGTCTCGCTGCGGTACTTCAACGTGGCCGGCGCGTACGGCGCCTACGGCGAGCGGCACGACCCGGAGTCGCACCTGATCCCGCTGGTGTTCCAGGCGGCGCTCGGGCAGCGCGAGCACATCGCGGTGTACGGCGACGACTACCCGACCCCGGACGGCACCTGCATCCGCGACTACATCCACGTCGCCGACCTCGCCGACGCCCACCTGCTCGCCCTGGACGCGGCCAAGCCGGGCGAGCACCTGATCTGCAACCTCGGCAACGGCAGCGGCTTCTCGGTCCGCGAGGTGATCGAGTCGGTCAAGCGCGTGACCGGCCGCGAGATCCCGGTGC
>NZ_JAQYWZ010000593.1:0-68443 GCF_036290945.1 Streptomyces sp. BE303 | reverse complement strand
CTTGACCGACGCGAGTCGGAATGCGTCGTCGAGTACGGGCAGGGCTGGATTCTTGCTGCGCTTTGAACTCATACGCTGACTTACCTCCGGTGGGGGGCGTCACATCCGTTATGGCACCCCGTAGAGGAACACGGTATCCGAAGCGGGAGCCGAGTCGGCTACGACCACTGTCCAGGTGGGGGCGCGGGAAGACAGCAGGCGGTGGGGTAGGTGGTGAGCTGCTCAGAAGGCGAGTCCGTCGGGGGCCAGGGGCGCCGGGCCGGCGCGGGTGCGGGCTCGCTCTCGCCGGGCGGCTGGCGAAGGTCCGAGCCCTGCTCGACCGGCAGAAACCGGCGGCCACCCGACTGGGTGGGCACGGGAGCGTCGGTGGCGGGCCCGGAGAAGGCGGACAGCGAGAGGCTGCGACGGGCGGTCATGATTTCCCAGCCTGGCAGCTCCGGGTCACCAGGCGGGGCCGGTGCACCCGCCCCAACCCTGCCCCAGCACATCGCAAAGCGCTCCCACCAGGCGAAACGGGGTGGGACGGTCTGAGGACAGTCCCACCCCGGCGCCCCCCGAGCGCAGCGTCAGGCGGTGGCCTTGAGGTCGCAGGTGTATAGATAGGCGGTGGGGCAGGCCGGGCAGCCGCGCACATCGACCAGGTCGGCGACCGCGTCGAAAAGCTCCTGTGCGCGCTCGGCGGAGCCGACGTGGTTGCCCAGCAGGGTGAGCCCGAAGTCGTCCTCCCTGCGGGTGCGGGGAGCGGCAACCGGGTTGCCTGTCGGGTTGGCGGCGCTGGGGTCGTCTTCGCGCGGGCGGAGGCTGGCCGCGGTGGGTGAGGTCGATCGGGACGCCGTCCCAGCTTTCCCTCTACAGGAGGGTCACCCGGCCGCGGCGACACGTGCGTGCCTGGTTCTTCCCGCCGGGGCGGGGGTCGGCCGGTCTTCGGTGGCAACACCGACGCCCGCAGGAAGTTCCCCGGTCGAGCGGGGGTCGGCTGCTGCCTGGCGGCCGTGTCCAGCGCCATGGCGCTACCGTTGGCGGGACGTCCAGAACCGCTCCACCCGCAGGCCGAGTCCCAGGAAAGACGACCATCCGGTACGACAGCATCTACCCGATATGACCGAATCAACGAATCATGCACGGAACCAGCTTCCCGGGCCGTAGAGTCACTGGTCAGAGAGTCTGCTCCCCGCGCCTGCGGGGGTGATTCCGACCACAATGGTCGTGTAACGGTTTCGGACATCTGCTCCCCGCGCCTGCGGGGGTGATCCCTCGGCACCGCGCTCACGCAGGCCGTCCGGCAGCTGCTCCCCGCGCCTGCGGGGGTGATCCCACGGCCGGGCGCTGGCGACGGTGAGCCGCCACTCCGTTGTCCCTGGGGCCCCGAGGACGCGATTCACTACGACGCCCCGGTTGAGTGACCGACACCAGGACCGCGAACAGGCCCACTTGCCAGGTCGCCGTCGTCCGGTTCCCGAGGTCTCGTCCGGCGGCGTCCACGTCGCCCTGCCCCGGACCGGCCGGGACACGACGGGCACGGTGCTGAGCGGGATGCCGCCCCGGCGAGCGCGGGCCGGCCGAGGGCGAGGCCGACGCCCCTCCCCGCACCGGAAGCTGACGCCGTCTCTACCGCACCGGCCGCAGCGGCCACAGGGCCCGGGGCCCTGCGCTGCTACGACCCGTCCCACCTGCGGATCGATCGAATTGTGACGCGGACACGTCCATTTGCTGCGGGGGTATTTCGTCTTCGTGTCCAAATGCCCTGATCTCTGGTGCCACGTGTCGCTCGCACACAGACTGGCCTCTGCACGGTCGTGCAACCACTCCCTGGATCGGAAGAGTTCCACCCGCATGCCTAGCTCCCCCAGACCCGCTACTCCCCAGCCGCACCCGCCGCATCCGGTGGGGAGGTGGCGTCCGTGCTCCGGTACGTGACACGCAGGGCGGCGGGCTGGCTCCTGGTCATCTCCGTGGCCACCAACGCCACGTACTTCCTGGCCAGTTGGTTCCTCGACCCGCGCTCGAACTTCAAGGAGCTGCGCCCGGTCCGCACCGAGGAGCAGATCTCCCGGGCCTTGGCCCCCTACAACCTCGATCCGCACGAGCCGCTGTTCCACCGCTGGTGGGACTGGCTGACCGGTGTGGTCCTGCGCTTCGACTGGGGCCGCTCCCCGGTCGGGGTCCAGGTGAACGGGGAGATCGGCTACCGCTCCCTGGTCAGCGCCGAACTGGTGATCGGGGCGACGGTCCTGTCCGTGGTCGTCGGTGTCTCGCTCGCCGTCCACACCGCCTCGCGCCAGTACGGCTGGCGGGACCGGGCCGCCCAGGCCCTGTCCATGGCGCTCTTCAACGTCCCGGTGTCGATCGCCGCCCTCGCTCTGGTGTTCCTCGCCATCCGGCTGAACGAACAGGCGGGTTGGCACTTCCTGTACGTCGCAGGGGAGAAGTCGCCCGACGTGGAAGGGTTCTGGGCGACGATCGGTGACCGGCTGGCGCACCTGATCCTGCCGACGCTGACACTCACCCTGACGGGGTACGTGGGCTACCACCTCACCCAGCGCTCCCTCCTGCTGGACGTCATCGGATCCGACTTCGTGCGCACCGCCCGGGCCACCGGGCTCACCCGCGCCCAGGCGATCCGCCGACACGCCCTGCGCACGGCCCTGATCCCCACCGCCCAGTCCGTGGCCTTCAGCATCCCCGCCGCCTTCACCGGCGCGGTCCTCACAGAGACGATCTTCGGCTGGAACGGCATGGGCCAGTACTTCATCCAGACCATCAACAAGAACGACGTGCACGGCACCGTGGCCACCGCCGCCTTCGCCGCCGCCCTGACCGCGGTCGGCGCGATCCTCGCTGACATCACCACCGTTCTCCTCGACCCGAGGGTGCGGGTCAGCTGAGATGGGCACCCCTATGAGTCCCGACGCGACCTCCGAAAGCGTCCTCGCCACCGCCACCGCCACCGCCACGACCGCCGCCGCCACCGGGGCTGCCCCCGGGCCGACCGCCGACCCTCCGCCCACCGAGCACGACGGGCGCTACCTGGGACGGCACCGCCTCTACCTCCGCCGCTTCCTGCGCAACCGGATCGCCGTCGCCGGCGTCGTGATCTTCCTGCTGCTCGTGCTGTTCAGCGCGTTCGGCGACCTGTTCACCCCGCACGGCTACGCGGACGCCGACTTCTCGGCCCTGACCCAGGCCCCCGGTGCCGAGCACTGGTTCGGCACCAATCAGGGCGGCAACGACATCTACGCCGCCGCCGTGCACGGCCTCCAGCGCTCGCTGACGATCGCGGTGAGCGTGTCCCTGCTGACCGTCGCCATCTCCGCGGTCGTGGGCGCGGGCGCCGCCTACTTCGGCGGGCGGGTGGAGAAGGCCACCCTCGCCCTCATCCACTTCCTGCTGATCGTGCCCTCCTTCCTCATCCTCGCCCTGGTCTCGCACCGGCTGGCCGGCGACTGGCGGGTCCTCATCCTCGTCCTGACGGTGTTCGGCTGGATGTCCACCGCCCGCGTGGTCTGGTCGGTGTCGACGTCCCTGCGCGAGCGCGACTACGTGCTCGCCGCGGAGTTCATGGGCGTGCGCCCCCTGCGCATCGTCGTGCGCCACATCATCCCCAACCTGGGCTCCCTGCTCATCGTCAACCTCACCCTGGGCGTGGTCTCCACCGTGCTCAGCGAGACCGCCCTGTCCTTCCTCGGCTTCGGCGTGCAGACCCCCGACGTGTCACTGGGCACGATGCTCGCCGACGGCGCGGGCACCATCACCAGCGCCCCCTGGCTCTTCGCCTTCCCCGCCGGGCTGACCGTGCTCCTCACCGTCTCGATGACCTTCGTCGGCGACGGCCTGCGCGACGCCCTCGACCCCACATCCACCGGTGCGGCAGGAGGCCGACGATGACCCTCGCACCCGCCCGCCCCACCGGGCCCGCGGCCGGGCCCGCCGAGCCCGTACCCGTCCTGTCCGTTCGCGACCTGCGCGTCTCCTTCCCCTCCGAGGCCGGACCGGTGGAGGCCGTACGCGGCATCGACTTCGACCTCCTGCCCGGGCGTACCCTCGGCATCGTCGGCGAGTCCGGCTCCGGCAAGTCCGCCACCGCCCTCGCCGTCATGGGCCTGCTGCCGCCCACCGCACACCTCAGCGGCCGGATCCTGCTGGGCGGCCGCGACCTGGCGGCGATGGACGACCGGGAGATCTCCCGGGTGCGCGGCAAGGACATCGGCATGGTCTTCCAGGACCCGATGTCCGCGCTCACGCCCATCTTCAGCGTCGGCCGGCTGCTCTCCCAGGCCCTGCGCGTGCACCGGGATCTGTCCACGAAGGACGCCTGGGAGCAGGCGGTGGAACTGCTCGACCTGGTCGGCATCCCCGACCCGCGCGAACGCGCCAAGTCGTTCCCGCACGAGTTCTCCGGCGGCATGCGCCAACGCGTCGTCATCGCCCTGGCCATCGCCAACAAGCCCTCGGTCCTCGTCGCCGACGAGCCCACCACGGCGCTCGACGTCACCGTCCAGGCCCAGATCCTCGACGTGCTGCGCCTGGCCCAGCGCGAGACCGGCGCAGCTCTCGTCCTGATCACCCATGACCTGGGCGTGGTGGCCGGCCACGCCGACGACGTCGCCGTCATGTACGCCGGACGGATCGTCGAGCACGCGGGCGTCGACGAGCTCTTCCGCCGGCCCACGATGCCCTACACCGCCCGTCTGCTGGCCAGCGTCCCCACCGTGGACAGCGGCGTCCACCGGCCCCTGATCCCGGTCGGCGGCGAGCCGCCCTCGCTGGCCGCCCTGCCCGCCGGATGCCCCTTCGCGCCCCGCTGCGCGGTGGCCCAGGACGTGTGCCGCACCACCGAACCGGACCTGACCGCACCGGACCTGACCACACCGGACCTGACCGCACCGGCCGGGCAGCCCGGACGGGTCGCCTGCCACCGCGCGCAGGAGATCGCCGACGGAAGCCTCGACCCGGCCGCGGGCGCCGTGCCCGTGCCTGCGGCCCGCGCCGGGGAGCGGACCGCCGGCGAAGTGGTCCTGCGCGTCGAGGACCTGGTCAAGACGTTCCCCGTCACCAAGGGAGCCGTCCTCAGGCGCCGGGTGGGGACCCTGCACGCGGTCAACCACGTCAGCTTCGAACTGCGCGCCGGCGAAACCCTGGGTCTGGTCGGGGAGTCCGGCAGCGGCAAGACCACCACGCTGCGCGAGGTCCTGCGACTGCGCGCCCCCGAGGGCGGCCGCATCGAGGTGGCCGGCACCGACGTCGCCACGCTGCGGTCGGCCGCCCAGGTGCGCGAGCTGCGGCGCGACATCCAGATCGTCCTCCAGGATCCGACGGACGCCCTGGACCCCCGGCTGACCGTCTTCGACCTGCTGGCCGAACCGCTCCGGGCCGCCGGCGCCGACCGGTCGGCCGTCCGGGCCCGGGTCACCCGGCTCCTGGACCTGGTGAGCCTGGACCGCGCCCTGGGCGACCGCTTCCCCGCCGCCCTGTCCGGCGGCCAGCGCCAGCGCGTCGGCATCGCCCGCGCCCTGGCCCGCGAGCCGAGGCTGCTGGTCCTGGACGAGCCGCTGTCCGCCCTGGACGTCTCCGTGCAGGCCGAGATCATCAACCTGCTCGCCCGACTGAAGCGCGAACTGGGCCTGGCCTACCTCGTGGTGGCGCACGACCTGGCCGTGGTGCGCTACTTCTCCGACCGCATCGCCGTGATGTACCTCGGACACATCGTCGAGTCCGGCGCCACCGAGGAGATCTTCGCCCGGCCCCGGCACCCGTACACGAAGGCCCTGCTGTCGGCGATCCCGCTGCCCGATCCTGAGCGCGAACGCCACCGCGAGCGCATCGTCCTCGCGGGCGAGCAGCCCAGCGCCGCCAGGCTGCCGGAGGGCTGCGTGTTCGTCGACCGCTGCCCGCTCTACCGAGTTTCCGACCAGAGCGTACAGACGCGCTGCCGCACCGAACGGCCGGCCACCGCCGGGACCCCGGACGGCTCCGACCACCAGTACGCCTGCCACGCGGTCTGACACCCGCGCCGCCCCACCCCTTCACACCGATCCCACAAGGACACCCCATGCGTAGGAAGCTCACCCTGCCCCTCGCGCTCGTCGCGGCCGTCGCGGTCGCCGCCACCGCGTGCTCCTCCTCGTCCTCCTCCGGGCCGGACGCCAAGGAGACCGCCAAGGACACGGCCAAGGTCGCGTCCTCGGTCACCGACTACAACCCCCAGCCGTACGAGAACATCAAGGACGGCGGCACCTACACCACCGCGGGCACCTTCGACGAGCAGGGCAACCCCTTCAACGTCAACGGCACCCTGAACACGCTGCGGATCTGGTCCTGGTACAACGCCGACGCCATCACCTACTCGCCCACCGGCGAGGTCCAGTACAACCCGGACTACTACAGCGACGTGAAGGTCTCGGTCGAGGGCGGCGACCAGAAGGTCGTCATCACCCTCAACCCCAAGGCCGTGTTCAACGACGGCACCCCGATCGACTGGCGGGCCATCGAGGCCACCTGGAAGTCCAACAACGGCACGGACAAGGACTACGCGGCCTCCTCCACCGACGGCTACGACCTCATCACGTCCGTCACCCGGGGCGCGGACGACAAGCAGGCGGTCATCGCCTTCAAGGGCGTCAACGCCTCCTGGTCCGCGCTGTTCACCACCTTCCTGCACCCCCAGGCCGCGACCGTCGCCAACTTCAACCAGGCGTACGTCAAGACGGCCCACCCCGAATGGGGCACCGGACCGTACACCGTGGGCACCTGGGACGCCCAGTCCGGCAACATCACCTTCGTGCGCAACCCCTCCTGGTGGGGCCGGAAGGGCAAGCTCGACAAGCGCGTCTACGTCAACCTGGAGAGCGCCGCCGCGATCAACGCCTTCAAGAACGGCGAGATCGACTACGCCCCCGTCGGGACCGCGGAGAACCTCAAGCAGGTGAGGACCTCCAAGGACGCCGAGGTCCGCAGCGGCGGCAGCCCCTTCGAGTACGCGCTGTACCTCAACACCAAGTCCCCGCTGCTCGGCGACGTCCAGGTCCGCAAGGCGGTGCAGGAGAGCATCGACCGCGCACAGATAGCGAAGATCCGGTTCCAGGGCCTCGACTTCACCGAACCGCTGCCCGGCTCGGCGGTGCTCTACAGCTTCCAGCAGGGCTACCAGGACAACCTCACCGCCGTGCTGAAGTACGCCCCGGAGCAGGCCCGGAAGACCCTGGACGCGGCCGGCTGGGCGCCCGGGGCCGACGGCGTCCGCACCAAGGACGGCCAGGAGCTCGCACTCGGCTACACCCTGCTCGGAGACGACCCCATCGAGAAGGCCGTCGCCGGAGCGTTCACCGCGATGCTCAAGACCGTCGGCGTGAAATTGACCGTCAACAAGGTCTCCGTGAACGAGTTCTCCAAGGTGCTCAGCGACCGCCGCTTCGACCTGTTCATCTCCGGCAACCGCTCGACGGACCCCTTCGGCGCACGGTACCTGTGCGACTTCTACTGCTCGGACCGTGACTCCAACATCACCGGAGCCGGCACCCCCGAGCTGGACAAGGAGATCCGCGCCACCGGAGAGATCGCCGACATCGGCCAGCAGATCGCGGCCGTCAACAAGATCGAGCAGAAGGCCCTCCAGCAGCACGCCCTCCTGCCGCTCTACAGCGGACCCTCCACCTACGGCCTCCGCAAGGGCCTCGCCAACGTCGGTGCCGCCATCTTCAACAGCCCGCTGCCCGAGACCATCGGCTGGCAGAAGTAGCACCACCGGCGCCCCGCGAGGGGCGAGGCGGAGCCGCCGATCGGGCCGCCGTGCTCGTCGGCGGCCCGCCCCGGCCACACGTCGGCAGGCCGACGAGGACGGAGCAGCGCGGTGGCTCGGTACAGTGTGGAGCCATGCGGCAGCGAGAGCGCGAACGTGCACTGTGGGACGCCTTCTTCCACATGGACGTCGAACTGTGGCAGGTGCTGACCCGCAGGCTCCAGCAGGACACCGGGCTGTCCGAGCCGGACTGGCAGGTTCTGGACGCGCTGGGCAACACCGAGGGCCACACCCTGCGCGCGTTCGAACTGGCGAGGACGCTGATGTTCGGCAAGAGCCGGCTCCACCAGCACGTCGGACGCATGGAGCAGCGCGGTCTGGTGGAGCGGGAGCCGGTGCCCGGTGACGCCCGCGCCACGGCGGTGTCCCTCACCCCGCAGGGCCTGTCGGTGTTCCGCCGGGCGCAGGCGTACCGCGCCCGGCACATCCGGGAGGAGCTGATCGGCGCTCTCACCGCGGACGAGGTGGAGCGGCTCATCGCGATCTCCGAGAAGATCCGCGCCCATGTGCGCCGGGACGCGTCGGACTGAGGATCACTCCCAGACGGTGGTGGGGATCTCGGCCCGCAGGACGGGGGCGACCTCGGCGAAGAACCGTTCGAGGTAGCCGCGGGTGACCGCCAGGTCCGTCGTGTAGGTCGAGAAGAACCCTTCCACTCCGACGCCGAACACCTGGTTGCCGAACTTCCGGTGCAGGCCGAGGAGCTTCTCGGTGATCTGCTCGGCGGTACCGACGAGCGCGGATCCGTTCTCGATGAAGTCCTCCAGGGACTCGAACGGGAAGCGGGCGCGATCGCGGTAGTGCTCGGCCACCGAGGCCTCGAACATCGGCCGCGCGATCGCCAGGGCGTCCTGCGAGCGGTCGGTGATGATGGGGGAATGCACGCCCACGCCGACCAGCGCGGTGTCGGGATCGTGGCCGTGGAAGGCGAGCCGCTCGCGGTAGTGGGCGACCAGGTCGAGGTAGTGGTCGACGCGGTCCGTGCCGTTGGCCGAGTACAGCGGGTCCCCCCAGCGCGCCGCCAGTTCGGTGGAACGCTTGTTGGTGGCCGAACCGTGCCAGACCCGGGGCGCCGGCTGCTGGAGCGGCCGGGGTTCGAGGGACGCCTCGGTCAGCTTCGGACGGTAGCGGCCCTCCCAGGTGACCTTCTCCTCCCGCCACAGCCGCCGGAGCAGCTCGTACCCCTCCTCCAGCCGGTCCCACAGGTCGGCCGGGTCGATGCCGAAGACGCTCGGCGCGACCGGGTCGCCGCCCTTGCCGATGACCAGGTCGAGCCGTCCTCCGCTGAGGTGGTCGAGCGTGGCGTAGTCCTCGGCGGAGCGGACGGGGTCGGTGAGCGACAGCACCGCGACCGCGGTGACCAGGCGGATCCGGGTCGTCCGGGCGGCGATGTTCGAGAGGATCACCGCAGGTGACGCCGACAGCAGGTCCGGATTGTGCCGCTCGCCGACCCCGAACGCGTCGTACCCCACCCGCTCGGCCCACAGTGCGAGATCGATCAGCTCCGTGAACCGCTCCGTCCGGCTGAGCGGCGGGCTTCCCAGTCCCCTGCTCTTCTTGGGAACCAACGTACTGGCCAGGAATTTCACGAGCACACCCCTCCCCTTGGGTTCACATGTGAACTCTGGAGGAGGCGGTCTCCCCCCGTCAAGACGGCAACTGAACGAGGCCGACACCGACCACCGTGCCGATCGCGATGATCAGCATCGTGACCCGCCGACTCACCGGCGACACCATCCCGACTGTCCGGATCGATCAGGAATGGAGAAGCGCGTTTCACGGAGCCACCTCTAGCCTGCTCACCATGGACATCACCATTCACACGACCTCCCTTCCGCACGACGACCCGGACGCGTCGCTCGCCTTCTACCGCGACGTCCTCGGCTTCGAGGTCCGCAGCGATGTCGGGCAGGGCAGGATGCGCTGGATCACGGTCGGCCCGCCCGGCCAGCCGGGCACGTCGATCCTTCTGGCGCCGCCCGCCGCCGATCCCGGCATCACCGAGGACGAGCGCCGCACGATCACCGAGATGATGGCCAAGGGCACCTACGGCTGGATCCTGCTGGCCACCCCGGACCTCAACGCCACGTTCGAGAAGGTGCAGGCCGGTGATACCGAGGTCGTCCAGGAGCCGACCGAGCAGCCGTACGGCATCCGCGACTGCGCGATCCGCGACCCCGCGGGCAACCTGGTCCGCATCCAGGAGCTGCGCTGACCCGTGCGGGCACCGGTGCGGCCGTGCGGGCCGACACCGCGACCACCCGTGCGGAACGCGGCGGCGCACCGGAGCGGACGTGGGTGCCGTGTCGGTCGCCCACCAGGACCGCGTCCGGGACCTCGGTGAACCGGCCGTGAGCCCGGACTCCGCCCCGCCGCTGTCGGGCAGTCGCCCGACCGGCGGACCGGTCCACACCGTCGAGCGTCCGGGTGCCCACCGAGGCGGGCACCCGGACGCTCGACGACCTCGATGGAGATGGAAGAGATGCAAGACAAAGGGGAGGCTCCCATGTGCAACGCCGAATGGCGGCGTGCTCGCGTTCAGGCGCAGCGTCTGGCCGATCTCGCGCGGCTGCGCCGCGTCCGCGACCGGATCGACAGGGAATACGCGCAGCCGCTGAACGTGGAGGCGCTCGCCCGCGATGTGAACATGTCCGCCGGGCACCTGAGCCGGCAGTTCCGGGCCGCCTACGGCGAGGCGCCGTACGCGTACCTGATGACGCGTCGCATCGAGCGGGCGGCGGCGCTGCTGCGGCGGGGTGACCTCAGCGTCACCGAGGTCTGCTTCGAGGTCGGCTGTGCGTCGCTGGGGACGTTCACCACCCGCTTCACCGAGCTGGTCGGCATGCCGCCCGGGGCCTTCCGCCGCCAGGCGGCAGAAGCGGCGGATGCGGCGGAAACGACGGCCGACCGTGCCGATGCCGCGGGTTCGGCCCCCGATGCGGGGTCGGCGATCAACGTGGAGGGGATGCCAGCGTGCGTGGCGAAGCAGGTCTCAAGACCGGTCAGGAATCGAGAAGCCCCGACCGCCCCACAGCCCCTAGCGTGATGGTCATGGCAACCACCGCTTCCACCGCAGCCCACACGTCCCTCGCGTCCGTCACCCTTGAGGTGGCCGACCCCGAGGCCGCCCGCCGCTTCTACAGCGCCTTCGGCGTGGACACGTACATCCACCTGCGGGCGTCCGAGACGCACTCCACCGGGTTCCGCGGCTTCACCCTGGCGCTCACCGTGTCCGGGCCGGCCACCGTCGACAGCTTCTTCGGCGCCGCCGTGGACGCCGGCGCCACGGTCCTGAAGCCCGCCGCGAAGTCGCTGTGGGGCTACAGCGGCGTCGTCCGGGCCCCGGACGGGACGATCTGGAAGATCGCGACCTCGGCGAAGAAGGACACCGGCCCCGCCACCCGCGAGGTCGACGCGGTCGTCCTGCTGATCGGCGTCGAGGACGTGAAGGCCACCAAGCAGCTCTACACCGGCCGGGGCCTGACCGTGGCCAAGAGCTTCGGCGGCAAGTACGCCGAGTTCGCCCCCGGTCAGTCCAGCCCCGTCACGCTGGCGCTGTACAAGCGCCGCGCCCTTGCCAAGGACCTCGGCGTCCCCGTCGACGGCACCGGCTCGCACCGCATCGTCCTCGGCAGCACCGCCGACGCCTTCACCGACCCGGACGGGTTCGCCTGGGAGGCCATCGCGTCGCTCGCCCCCACGCCGTCCTGAACCCCGGCCCTGTCCTACCGATCGACCGGCGAACACCCGCCGGTGTGACAACCGGGCACCGGCCCGGACGTCCGGCACGTACACATCCACAGTGCAAGGAGCAAGACATGAAGGCGCACGTCAGCTCGATCCTCCTCGGTGTCCGCGACATGGACCGGGCCAAGCAGTTCTACACCGAGGGGCTCGGCTGGAAGATCAAGGACGACTACGGCATCTCGGTGTTCTTCGACTCGGACGGCGCCTCGCCGGTCGGCTTCTACGGTCGCGAGGGTCTGGCCGGGCAGGTGGGCACGGACCCGGAAGGCAGCGGCTTCAGCGGGCTGGTTCTGACCTACGTCGTCCGCAGTGAGGCACGGGTCGACGAGATCATGGCGGAGGCCCAGAAGGCCGGTGCCACGATCCTCAAGCCCGCCGGCGCTCTGCCGTGGGGCGGGTACGGCGGCACCTTCGCCGACCCGGAGGGCTACATCTGGAGCCTCGGCTACAGCGCCCCGGGCCCGGGGGCCGACCAGCCCTACGCCGAGTAACCACGGTCTCCTGGCCTCACAGCCGTCACCGGGACACGGCGACGGTCCCGGTACGGGACGTGGGAGCGGCTGGATCGGAGCCGGGCGGGCGCCGGATCCACGGTGAGCCTGCAGAACGACAGGAGAAGGATCATGAAGTTTCGGGCCCACGTCGAACCACCCGAGCCCATGCGGGGCCTGGAGGTTCCGCCCGAGGTGGTGGCAGCGCTCGGCGGCGGCGCGCGGCCGCCAGTGACGATCACGGTCAACGGGCATTCCTGGAAGAGCCGGGTCGCCATCATGCGCGGCCGCCACCTGCTCGGCCTCAGCAACGCCAACCGGCAAGCCGCGGATGTCGCGATCGGCGAGGAGGTCGAGGTCGAGCTGGAACTCGACACCGAGCCGCGCGTCGTCGTCGAGCCCCCGGACTTCGTCCGGGCCCTGGACGGCGACCCGGTCGCCCGCGCGACGTACGACAACCTTTCCCAGAGCCGCAAGCACGAGCATGTGCGCGCCGTCGAGAGCGCGAGGAAGCCCGAGACGCGCCGGCGGCGCATCGAGAAGGCCATCGCCACCCTGCGGGACTGACCCCCGAGCGCAGCGACTCCGGCGGCACTGCCATCGCCGATCCGGTCACTTCGGCAGATCGGCGGACAGGAAGGGAGCAAGGAGCGCGAACAACGCGTCGGGGCGGTCGAGGGGGATGATGTGGCCGCAGTCCTGGAGGTGGTGTCCGACCAGGTCATCGGCGATGGGGCGGAGTTGGCGTTCGAGCCCGGTGCCGACGGGGTGAGAGCCGACGGCCATGGTGGGCATGGTCAGCCGAGCCGTCGCGGCGGCGTCCTGGATCTGCTGCGCGCTGGTGGGCAGGGCCCGGTAGTAGGAGAACGCGCAGCGGAGGGCCTCGCTCCCGGTGTACGCGTGAACGAAGGCCGCACGGATGTCGTCGGGTACTCCTCGTCCGAGCGTCCCCGAGTCGAGGAACCAGTCGATGTACGGGGCCTCGTTGCCGGCCAGGACGGTCTCGGCGAGGCCGGGGACGGCGTGGAAGCCGAACCACCACGGGGGGCCGCCCGCGACGACGTGTTCGGCTCCGGGCAGGCGGCCGAGCAGTGCCTCCATCACGACCAGGCGCCGGACGAGGCCGGGCCGGCGCAGCGCGAGCAGGACGGCGGGGGCGGTGCCCGCGTCGATGCCGACCACCGCTGCCGAGGGCTCGCCGAGTGCGTCGAGCAGCCCTTCGGCGTCGGCGGCCAGGGTGCCTGCGTCGTAACCCTCGACGGCACGTGCACTGGCGCCGAAGCCTCGCAGGTCCGGGGCGATGACCCGGTGCCGTCCGGCCAGTCGGCCCATGATGCCGCTCCAGAGCTGCCAGGTGTGCGGGAAGCCGTGCAGCAGGAGGACCGCGGGTCCGTCCCCGGCGATTGCGACGTTGAGTTGAACGCCGTTCGTCGCGATGCGGCGCAGGTGGTGTGCGGTGGTGACGGGCATGACGGCTCCTCCGACTGGTTACCATTGGTGACCACAGAACGATAGGTAACTGTCCGGCTGCTTCCTAGACGGCACTTTCAGGGAAGGTGGTGAGCCACAGGTGACCACCCCAGGAGCCGGGGCCGCCGGTCGTGGGGTACACGGCGATCTGTTCGATCCCCACTGCCCGACGCGGCAGTTGCTGGACCGCATCGGCACGAAGTGGACGTCCATGGCCGTCAAGACGCTCGCCGATGCCGCACCGGACGAGGTGCGCTTCGCAGAGCTGAGACGCCGGATGCCCGGCGTCTCGCAGAAGATGCTGTCCGTGACGCTGCGAAGCCTGACCCGCGACGGGCTGGTGTCGCGTCGGGTCGAACCGACCGTACCGCCGCGGGTCTTCTACCGACTCACCGGACTCGGGCTGTCCCTGGAAGCCGCGCTTGCAGGGCTGCGGACCTGGGCGGAGGAGCACATGGCCGAGATCGACCGCGCCAACCAAGCCGTCGACCAGGAGGTCGACGAGGGGTAGGCAGGCCGGTTCCGCGCCCGGTACCGGTTGGCTCGGGTACTCGGTGCGGCCGGCGTCGCCGCCCTGCCACCACGTAGGAGACGGAGGGGATGTCGCCGGCGCGCGGTGGTTGGTGACGAAGGAGCCGGCGATCGACGTCGTCCCCTGTCAATCCTTCCGTGCCTCCGGGAGAACGGGATCTGCTCCCCTGAATGACACAGATCCTCTGGGGGCCGATGTCCGTCCGGTCGACGTGGCCATCCTCGAAGAGTTGGGGATGGAGGTTTGCCACCTCCTCCCCTTCGATTCTTTCGATCGGGTGCTGATCACTTTCCGGCCGACACACTGTGCGGGTGATAGGGAATTCGTAGCCCGACGACCGCCCCCTCCCCTGCCATCCGTCAAGATCACTTGGCAGAGCAGTGCCGTCTGGCGCCGCCCGTGATCGCCAGGACAACGCCCGGCTAGCACGACAGGACGGGCGACTCCGGCTTCGCACCGGCCGCGCTCAGCCTGGCGAAGCCCTTCAGCCCGGGGGAGAACGCCAGGGTGGCCTGGACGGTGGCCCGCACGGCGGTGGCCTGGTCGAAGCCGGTCGAGTTGTACGGGACGGCGCCGCGCTGCTCCGGAGCAGCGGCGCAGCGCAGCTGGCGCGGCTCCAGCCACTTGAAGGCCCGGTATCCGCCGCTGGAGCCGACGGTGAACAGGGTGTGGGATGCCCGGCCCGTGGTCACGGCGTTGGGCTCGGTGGCGCCGGGGGACACGAAACCGCCGTCCGGGCGCTGCTGGTTGACCAGCCATCCCATGGCGTACCCGGAGGAGCCCGCGCCGTTTCCGGCGTTGAAGCCCTGGATGCCGAGCGCGGTGGCGTCGGGGTCGCCGGTGCAGGTGGTCGGGCCGAAGGCAGCGGGGTAACCGCCGGTCGGGCACTGGCCGGCGCTCAGGAAGCCGCGGGCGCTCTGCGGGATACCCGCCGCAGTGCGCGAGAGGGCGATCAGGGCGAACGACTGGCTGGCGACGTCGCTACGGTCGCCCGACTGGGAGCGGTCGGCGAAGCGGCCGTTCGGGGCCAGCAGCGAGAGGAGCCGGGCGACGAGGTCGACGCCGCCGAAGTTCGTCGGGTCCAGCCCGCGGACCTGGGCGAGCAGCAGCAGCTTCGCGGTGGGGCCCGCGTAGGCCTCGGTGGTGCCGTCGCCGAGGTAGTCGGCGAGGATGTCGGGGCGGGCCAGCCAGGCGGTGGCGCGGGCTCCGGCGTCGTCAGCGGTGGCCGCGGCCGCGAAGGCCAGCACGGCGTCGACGGTGAGGTCCTGGTCGGGGCGGACGGTACCGGCGACGACCCTCTCGAAGTGGTCGCCGTCCACGAGTTGCCGGGCCAGCCAGCCGGCCGAGACCTCGCGCGGCAGGAGGGTGGTGACCAGGGCCGGCGAACCACCACCCGCGGCGGGGACGGCGGTTGCGGGGGCGATAGAGAGCGGCAGAAGGACGGCGGCCAGCGCCGGTGTCGCGAGCAGGCGAACGAGCCGGTGACGCGGGGGCATGGGGTGCCTTTCCGGGCCCGGGCACGGGAGATCCGCCGGGCGAGGCGCGGTCCCGGGAACCCCGGTCCCGCGGACCACGACGGGAGGAGGGGACGACACACCCCGTCGACGGGCCCCGGCCCCGCCGCCGACCGGGGGCCGACAGCCCTACCCAGACGGGCCGGCGCCGGGTACGGGGCGGACGCCCCCGTCGGCGGAATCGTTATGTGACGGTCCATCATGTTCACGTCGGGGCAAGGGGGTCAAGACTCCTCCGTGTCCGGATGAGGCCAGCTCGAAGGGGTTCCTCCGCAGGCGACCGCACGGTGCCGAGCGGCTGGGCGGCTGGGCGGCCACCCACGGCGCACCCCACTGAGCACCGTGCCAAGCGCAGCCGCCCGCTGTCCTCCCCGCGCGGGCGGGGGTCGGGTCGGGCGGCCGGTATCGGCATCTCCCGGACGAGGTTCGAGCAGGTCCTCCCCGCGCGGGACGGGGGGTCAGCCTGTAGCGCGTCTGGTAGACGGCTTCGTGGGCCACGCGCATCTCCGGCCGCTCCGGGGAACTGCGCCCGCAGAGCCCGGCCTGTCTGCTCCGGACTCCGCCGTTCGTCCAGCATCACCCGGACCGTGTCCTTAGCTCCGGAGGGGAGCGACCTCGCGGCCCTCAGCGCTCGCGGAGCCGTGAGTCGGTCCGGGGGCGCAGCGCGGCGAATTCCCCGTCGGCGACTTCGAGATCTACGCCGCTCACCGCGTGAACGTCTCCGCTGCTCGTCGCATAGGTCCGGTGAACTCCGGAAAGACCGACGCTTGCCATTTCTTCTTCCTCGTTGATCCGGTGCAGAGTGGGCCGCCCCGGCGAGGCGGCCCACCGGGTGTGCCCAAGCCCGAGTCAGTGGATATTCCGCGTCAGCACCGAGTCGACGCCGAAAAGAAGCTAGCAGCGCAGGGAGCGCCATGCACTCACTGGCTTCATCACTCCGGCCGATTACTCGGAGTTATCTATTCCGCTTTTACTCCGTCCACTATCGCATGCCGCTTTTGCCTGATTGTTCCTGGAGGATTGCAGGGAACTTCCCTGCACGCCCCGTCGATCTTTGTGGAACTTCGCGACTCGGTGTGGTCGCACAGGCGGACCGACCGGGGAGTGGAGCCACGTGGGGTTGGCCCCCCGTAGCGCCCGTTCGTGCGGGCACTGCGCTCCCCGGACCGCGTCGAGGCCGCGAGGCGGCCGGCTCTCGTCGTTCAGCTGATGCAGGGGGTCGGCTGATCGATGGTTCCGTTCGCAAGGGACGAGCGGTACACGGATGTTGTACGCGCCGCCGCGTCCGCCCCGGGGAGGGGCGCGCTCGCGGCCACCCGGAAGAACGGCGCACCTGAGGGCACTACGCCCCGACGGTCCGCAGGACGCGGTCGGCCACCAGTTCCGGCCGGTCGGTCGGCAGGGCGTGGCCGGCGCCCGGCACGATCTCGACCCGGACCGAGGGCGCGACCCGGCCCAGGCGGTCGGCGACGGCGCGCGAGTCGTGCAGCGCGCTGCGCGCCCCGAGCAGGACCAGCGCCGGGACCCGGACGCGGCCCAACTCCTCGTCGGAGAAGACCGGAGGCACCGGGAGCGCGCGGCGGAAACCGGTCGAAGCGCGCATCAGGCGCATCAGCTCGCCCTCCAGGATCGCGCTGTTGCCGACCAGCCGGGCCAGGCCGGGGCGGAGCGGACGCGGCGCGGTGGCAGCGAGGGCGCCGACGATCAGCCAGCCGTAGAACCGAGGCCCGAACCCGGCGAAGCCCGCGGGGTCGACCAGGGTGAGCGAAGCGGTGCGGCCGGGACGGTGGATCTGGTGGCTGAGCGCGAGCCAGCCGCCGTAGGAGCAGCCGACGAGGTGGGCGGCCGGGATGCCCAGGGCGGCCAGGAGTTCGTCCAGCCAGGCGGCACCGTCGCGGCCGTCGGCCATCGGCGCGGTCTGCACGCTCGCGCCCGGTTCGCCGACGGTGTCGACGGCGAGGACCGGACGGCGCCGGGCCAGGACCTCGACGTACCGGTGCCACATCAGAGCGTTCCCGCCGGAGCCGGGCAGCAGCACGATCGGGTCCTCGTCGGGACCGTCGCTCGGTGGTCCCGTTCGGTAGACGCGGGTGGTCCCGAAGGTGGTCGGCACGTCGAGCGCGGTCCGCGCTCCGGGCCACAGTTCCGCCAAGGCCCGCTCGTAGGCGGTCCGGTATCGCGCCCCGGCCTGGTCGTTCTTGAACCGACTGATTCGCATGGTACAGGTGTATCACGGCATGATACGGATGTACCAGGGAGGTGTGGATGAAGGTCGACCACGAGGAACGCCGCCGACAGATCGCGGAGGCGCTGCTCCGGATCGCCGACACTCAGGGCCTGCAGTCGGCCAGCATGCGGGCGGTGGCGACCGAGGCGGGCGTCTCCCTACGGCTCGTGCAGTACTACTTCGAGACCAAACAGGGGCTACTCCTGGACGCACTGACCAGGATCGCCGCCCAACTCCAGGCCCGGATGGAGCGGTGGATCGCCGAGACGGCGGGCTCCCCGCCCACGCCTCGCGGCGTCGTGACCGCGATCCTGTCGAGCATCCTGCCGACCGACCCGGAGAGTCGCCGGATCACCCGGACCTACGCCGCCTACTACACCCTGGTCCTCAACGACCCCGAGGTGATGGAGAAGCACGGCGCCCGGCAGCCCGAGGTGCTGGAGGGCTTCCTCGCGAAGCAGCTCCGCGCGGCCCAGGAGGCCGGGGAGATCGCCCTCGGCCGGGATCCCGGGATCGCCGCCGCCGGGCTGCTCGCCATGGTCAACGGCCTGGGCTCCAGCGTTCTGGGCGGCCAGCGCACGGGCGACGAAGCGCTGGCGATCCTGGCCCGCCACCTGGAGGAGCTGTTCCTGACGCCATGAGGGCGGCGGCGGGGCCGGGTGCGGCACCCTCGCGGTGACCCGGCACCGTCCATGCGCGAAGTCCTCTGTTCGGGTGTGGTGTTGACGGCGCCGGGCGCTCCGAACCGGCTGCGGGCCGGCGGTAGGCTCGGGCAGTTCTGGACGGCCGCCCGGGCAGCGGGGCCGGGACACCCGCCCGTTACCCGCAGGTAGGTGATGACGGATCGTCGGTTCACTGTGAGGCTCCCGGCGAGGGTCCGGCAGCCGGGCCCCGCGCGCCGTCTGTCACCCGCCCGGAAGAGGGACAGGTGCCGGTGATCCGGAGGTCAGTGATGAGGATGGCCCGGGAGCGGAGCGGATCACGGTAGCTGTCGATGGACGAGAGGGTGAGGGCGCGAACCTGCCCATCCCTGCGTTCACATGACCAGCGGGTCGCCCGGCTGCGCAAGTTCGAGCGCCTCCGCAGGCGCTACGAGCGCGGGCGGCGGCCGTGTCAGCCGGGCGGGAGCAGGAACTCGCGCAGGGAACGCCGCACCTTGTCCAGGGACTCCTTGAGTTCCTCGGGGTCGTCGTGGCGCAAGGACCAGGTGACGCCCCGCAGTTCACGTCGGACTCCGGCGAGCCTGGTCTCTTCGTGCAAGACCTCGAAGTCACAGGCGTTCCGGGCCGCGTAGGCACGCACCGCCTCCTCGGCGAAGTCGCGGCCCAGGTACCAGACACCGCACAGATCGACCGCCCGCGGGCCGACCCTCGCCTCGTCCCAGTCCAGGGCACCGGACAGCCTCCCGGAGGTGTGCAGGAGGTTGCCGGGCCAGACATCACCGTGGATCGGCACGACCTCGGCACCGGCGAACCACCGCCGATAGGCGGTGGCCCATCGTTCGAACACCTGCCGCTCGCGACCGGCCAGCAGGTCCGCGGTGGCTGCCGCCGTCGCGGCGTCAAGGACGTCGACCGCCCGTCCGGCGCCGTCCGCTCGGAGGATGTCCAGGACCGGTTCGTCGCCGCAGTTGTGCAGCGCCGAGAGGAAAGCGGCCAGGTCACCGGTGAACGCTTCACGATCCGCGCGAGCGACGTCATCGTCCACGACAGCGCCTGGCAGCTTCCTGAGAAGCACGGCGCCGAACGGCAGCCGCGGCCCGGCCGGAAGCACTCCGAGCACCTCGGGGACGGCCAGCGGCAGGAGCGGCAGTCGCCGCAGGACCTCGGCAGTGCGCTGGCTTCTGTCCTTGGCTCCGGGAGTGCGCGGCACCCTGATGAGGACGTCGGCGCCGGCCCGGAGCACCACGTTCGAGAAGCCCCAGCCCACGATTTCGACGGGATCCCCGCTCCACGGGAACGGCAGGTCCTGCAGGTTTGATGCGACGGCTTCGAGCGTCGCGTCAGGGTCGAGGAGCATGAGCAGTCCTTGGTTGTTGAACGGTGCCGGTGTAGGCCGACGCAGGTCCGGCGGCGACGCCCACCCTGATGGTGCCGCTGATTTGGACACTACTGGTCGTTCCAGATTGCTGTCCGGAGCCGCCGTAGGCGGATCATGCTGCAGGGCCACTCGCGCGCCAACCGCACCCGCCCCGGCTCCGAGCACCACCTGCCCGTGGCGCACGCGCTGCGTCGCCACGACGCGGCAGACATCAGGGCATCGCCACGCATTTCTTACCAACTGGCTCGCCAGTAGCTACATTTGACTCATGACCCTGCGAAGCCCGGACCCGTTGGCGGGAGTGGTGTCGACGACGGCATCGGGTGAGCGGCTGGTGTTCGTGCCGAGGAGGATCCAGGAGCTGGGCCTCGCGCTCGGCGGCGGCGTCATGGTCCCGTTGTGGATCGCGGCCCCCATCCTGCTGCCGGTCCTACTGGTCGCAGCGCTCACCGGTTCCGGACTCCTCTGGGCCATCCTCTGGGCCGGCCTGGGGCTCGCGGTCGTGGCCGTGATCGCGCTCGCCACGGCCATGGTGTTCGTGTCGGCGGCCACGATGGTGCGGTGGATCGAGTTCCGCCCCCAGGGGGACGCGGCCCGCGTCGTGATCGCGCGTCTCCTTCGCTCCTCGACCGTTTCCGCAGCCGGCCTCCAGCGCGTCGTCGTCATCGAGCGGCTCAGGCTGGGGCGACGAAAGTCGATTGCCGTGGTCCTGCACACCCGCGAAGGGGCGGCAGTGAAGTGCGAACCGGCGTTCCGGGCCCCGCTGTGCGAGGTCCGCACGGAGGCACTGATCGACTGGCTGACCGCCCGACTCGGTCCGACCTCCGTGGCGGTGGAGCATCGGACGGAGGTCGACCGGGAATTCCTGTACCCCGACGAATGGTGGACGGGATCGGACCTGGCCGCCCTGTGGCACGTGCCTGTCAGCGCGGTCGACGAACTGGCCACCCGGCACGGCGTCCGCAGCCGCCGGTACACGCCCCGGGCCGGCGCGATGTACTCCGCGCCCGAGGCGGTGACGGTCTACCACCCCGGTCGGGCCCACGAAGTCGCCGGGGCACTCCGCGCGGAACGCGAGACCGGCCCGGAGACGAACGGGACTCCGCACCCGCCGGACCAGCCGCCCGACCACCGCTGAACACCGCTGAACACCGCTGACTTCCGCACGGCGAGTGGGTCTCCGAACCGGACAACGTCCAGGCGCTGACGCCCCCCGGCCGTCCTGGCTGTACGGGTGGTTCGCTCTCGGCACCGCGCCCCTCCAGCAGGTCGGCGACGACCTCGTCCACCGTCGTCGGCAGCGCGCCGCTCTCCCCCGTCACGGCGACGGTCCCCGTCTCGACTGCCGTGACCTGCTGACCGTACGGACTCTCCGACGGAGCCGGAGGGCGGCGACGGGCGCCGACCGGGGTGGCGCCCGTCGCCGCTGCGGGTCAGTCGAGCATGGGCCGGAGGTGCATCCCGGTGTAGAGGAGGAGCACGGCGATGCCGGACGCGAAGAGCAGGTCCGTCGCGTGGGCCGGGTCCGCAGTGCCGGCCAGCGAGGGGAGTGAGGCCAACAGGACCCCGCCCACCACCACCGCGTGTACTGTCTGGGCCACCGGCCGCCGGGCAAGGTCCTGGAGCCCGTCCTCCTCCGTGGCGAAGCCGATGGTGACCACGAACGACAGGACGAGCACGACGGCCAGGGCCAGTGCTGGAGCGTCGGCGCTTGTCAGACCCCAGTCGTGGTCGAGGTAGCGCGACATGTCGGTGGCGTAGTGCACGCGCCCGCCCAACTCCGGTGCGGAGGGCGCCCAGAGCACCTCGACCTTGGTGTCGGGCTCCGGTTCCTCGGGGGTGTACGCGCCCTCGGCCCGGACGGTGCCGCCGCCGGGCAGGGCCAGCGTCAGCTTCGAGAAGTAGCCGACCACGTCGCCGTCGCTGACGTTCTCGCTGATGCCGTCCGCCTGGATCACCGTCGCGGTGGAGACCGAGGCTCCGGCGCGGACCACCGAGCGGACGGTCTCGGACTCGTACGCCTGGGCGAACCCGGCCAGCGCGGCGCAGGCCACGGGAAGCAGCAGCCAGACCGCCACCTGCCGGGAGTACACCCACCCCTTGCTGTCGAAGTCGAACGGCTCGCGTGACGAGAACCGGGAGCTGAACCGCCTGCGCGGCGCGTCCTTGACCAGGGAGACGGACCGGCGGCGGGTCGCCGCCCGTGACAGCCACCCGTGGTTGTCGTCCGACCACCAGAGCCAGAGTGCGGCGACCCTGAGCCAGAGCAGTCCGAAGGCGATCCAGGCGGCCGTCGTCAACCCGCCCACCGGCAGGGCGACTCCCCCGGGCAGCCCGGCGGTCCAGAGGACCACCGTGGCCATCGCGGCGTACGAGAGCGCGGACAGTATTCGAACAAGCCAGGTCAACACGACGTCTCTCCCCCGGATGATCAACAGTCGGGGCGAGTATCCCAGCCACCCCGGACGAGGGGGTAAGGGGGTCGTGGCCGAGGGGTCGCCTGTATCAGCGGTCCGACTGCCGGGCGGGACGGCCCCTACTCCGGCACCGTTCCAGCAGCTCAGCGGCCGTCGGACACCGGAGCAGGCCCTCTGTGGTCAGGATGGTCCCACCACTCCCCCCGGCAACGGTCCATGGGGCGGCGGTGGTAGGACCGGCGGCACCGAGAACTCATCGCCCAGCACGCCATCTCCGGTCGCAGGCTCCGTACCGGCGCCGTCGACGATGCCGGTCGGTTGCCCGGCCGGGCTGCGCGGGCCGAGCCGGGACCCGCTGTCGAGGTACGGGCGGTACACACGCTCA
Organism: Streptomyces sp. BE303; assembly: GCF_036290945.1. Taxonomy (NCBI): domain Bacteria; kingdom Bacillati; phylum Actinomycetota; class Actinomycetes; order Kitasatosporales; family Streptomycetaceae; genus Streptomyces; species Streptomyces sp. BE303. The sequence goes on along the minus strand of NZ_JAQYWZ010000593.1, from coordinate 45,825 downwards.
GGCCGGTGCGGGCGTTGCCTCCTCGGCCGCGCAGCTGACGTGCTCCCAGGCAGCCCAGCTGTCCGTCCGCTGCGTTGAGTTCACCGTCCGAGTCGGATCGACAGAGCAGCGGGGAGCGAGCACTCGCCGGGACCGGTGCGAGGGCGGCCTCCGGGCGGCTCGTCGGTGGCTTGCCCGGGGCCCGACGAGCCGCTCCGGGCGTCACGCAGGAGCGCGTCACGGCCACGCCCGGGCGGGCCTCGGCGCGGTCGGCGGTTCAGCCCGTCAGGGTGGCGAGCCAGTCGGTCAGCAGACGGTTGACCTCCTCGGGGCGTTCCTGCTGGACCCAGTGGCCGCAGCCGTCCAGGAGGTGGGAGGCCGTCAGGCCGGGGAGGGTGGTGGGGAAGGCGGCGATCGCGTCGGACATCCAGGCGGTGGAGGCGTCCAGGGCGCCGCCGATGAACAGGGACGGCCGGGTGACCGGGGCTCCGCGGTGGGGGGCGAGGTCCTCCCAGTCGCGGTCCATGGCGCGGTAGCGGTTGAGGGCGCCGGTCAGGCCGGTGCGCTCGAACTCCCCGGCGTAGACGTCGAGGTCGTCCTCGGTCAGCCAGGCCGGCAGGGCGCCGGCGGGGAAGCGGTCGCGCAGCCGGCCGCCGCGGGCGACGAAGTGCGGGTCGGGCTCGCCCCGGGCGGGCATGGTGTCGGCGGACAGGGCCGCGTAGAAGCCTGCGAGCCAGCCCCGGACATCGAGCTCGATCTCCGCCTCGGCGCGGCCGGGCTCCTGGAAGTAGGAGACGTAGAACTCCTGCCCGGGGCCGCCGATCCGGTCGAACACCTCGGTGGGGCGGGGCCCGCCGGGCGGCGCGTAGGGGACGCTCAGCAGGCCGACCGCGCGGAACACCTCGGGGTGGAGCAGGGCGGAGGCGGCGGCGATGCTGGAGCCCCAGTCGTGGCCGACGACCACCGCGTCCTCCTCCCCGAGGGCCCGCACGACGGCCACGTTGTCCTCCACGAGGTCGAGCATCCGGTAGGCGTCGGTCGCCGCAGGCTTGGAGGAGCGGCCGTAGCCGCGTACGTCGATCGCCACCGCCCGGTAGCCGGCTGCGGCGAGGGCCGGTAGCTGGCGGCGCCAGGAGTACCAGGACTCGGGGAAGCCGTGCACGAGCAGGACCAACGGGCCGGTGCCCTGCTCGACCAGGTGCAGGCGCCCGGCCGGGGCCTCGACGATGCGGTGGCTCGGGGCGGCGGACGGCTCGGACTGCATGGGGAGTTCTCCTCGGTTCGCCGGTGATCGCGGGTCGTCGCGGGTGATCGCGGGTGGTCGCGGGTGGTCGCGGGTACCCGTCGAGCATGCGGCGCGGCGACCGCCCGAGGCGATCGGCGTTGCCGTTCTGGCAAACTCGCAGGACAGGGAGACGGTCGCCAGGTTCGTTCGGGAGGTGCAGCGGCGGTGGCAGATGACGACGTGGCCGGGACACTGGCGACGATGGGGCCCCGCCTGCGGGCCGTGCGCGAGCGCCGCGGCGCCACGCTCACCGGAGTCAGCTGTGCGACCGGCATCTCGCCGAGCACGCTGTCGCGGATCGAGACCGGCCGGCGCAAGCCCACCCTGGAGGTGGTACTGCTGCTGGCGAAGGAGTACGGCGTCTCCCTGGACGAGCTGGCCGGCACCGCCCCTGCCCCTGCCCCTGCGGCCGAACGCCGAGCCTCGGTGCCGCTGAGTCTCGGCGACGACAAGGCAGTCCTGCCGCTGACCCGCTACGTCGGCGGACTGCACGCCCACAAGCACGTCCTGCCCTCCGTCGACGGCCGGCCGGTGCGACCACGACAGGTCTCCCACGACGGCTACGAGTGGCTGTGCGTCCTGTACGGGCGGCTGTGGCTCGCGCTCGGCGAACAGGACCTCGTCCTGACCGCCGGGGACGTCGCCGAGTTCGACACCCGCACCCCCCACGGGGTCGCGAACGCGGGCTCGGGCGGGCCGGTCGAGTACCTGATCATGTTCGGGCCCCAGGGCGAACGCCTGCGACCGCGCACCCCGCCCGCCACCGGCCGCGGGGCCCGGTAGTCAGCGGGGCTGTCGAGGGACGGTCGGCGGCGCAAACGACGCCCGGACGGTTTCGGTGGCCAGGTCCCGCAGCCAGGTGTGGGCGCGGTCGTCGTCGTAGCGCTGGTGCCACAGCAGGTACAGGGGAACCTCGGGCAGCGGGAGTGGCGGCGGCAGCGTGACCAGGCCGAGCCCCTCCCGGGCTGCGCGGGTGATCGCGTCGGGGAGGGTGACGACCAGGTCGGTGTCGAGGGCGAGCTGCAGCGCGAACGCGGCGGTGGGCCCGGCGGCGACGACGCGTCGTCCGAGGCCGCGGGCCGTCAGGGCGTCGTCGATCGGGTCGCGCAGGCTACCGCGTCGCGAAACGGTGAGGTGTTCGGCTGCCGCGTAGCGCTCGACGTCCAGCGGCCCCTCGCTGAGGGGGTGGCCCGGGCGGACGGCGACCACCAGCCGGTCGGTGCCGACGAGGCGGTGCCGGATGTCGGGGAGCGTCGGAGCGCCGGAGCTCGATTCGAGGTCGACCTCGCCCCGGCGCAGCTCGGCGTCGTCCGTCCCGGGTTCGGCCGACAGGCGCAGCCGGACGCCGGGGGCCCGGCGGCGGACGGCGGTGAGCAGAGCGGTGCCGCAGGCGGCGGTCAGGGCGTCGTGCCAGCGCACGGTGAACACCCGGTCCAGCGCTGCCAGGTCGAGTTCCTGCTGCGCGGAGAGGAGGTGGTGGGCCTGCTGTACGAGGGCGTGGACCTGGGCGCGCATGGCCAGCGCGCGGGTGGTGGGAACCATGCTGCGGCCGGTGCGGACCAGGATCTGGTCGCCGGTGGCCTTGCGGATGCGGCCCAGGGAGCGGCTCATCGCCGGTGCGGTGACGTGGAGTCGGGCTGCGGCGCCGGCGACACTGCCCTCTTCCAGCAGTGCGTCAAGAGCGGTGAGCAGGTTCAGATCCAATTGCATGTCAGTAATTCTACAAGTGAATGGCATGCACTTGTTGTTAATGACTGGGAGCCATACCTTCGAAGTGCAGGCGCGAGACCGACCGCCCGCACACATCGAACCCGGGGAGCCCGCCATGAGCACCGCCATGCCTTTCGCCGCCGACACGACGCTCCTGCCCGAGGTGACCGCCGCGGTGAGGACCGCAGGCCTCACCCTGCGCGGGCGCCACACCCCGCACGCCCGGGGTGTGAGCCTGGACGAGGTCGTCGCCGAGATCCACGCCAACGACGACGCGGTGCTGGACGTGCTGCGGGAGCCGCTGCTGCGGGCCCGGCCCGGATCGCAGTGGGCGGAGGACGAGCTGGCCGGCGGCGCGCTCCCGCCCGGGGAGTGGTGGGTCGTCGACCCCGCCGAGGGCAACATCAACCACGTCCACGGCATGGACGACTGGTCCGTGACCGCCACCCTGGTCCGCGACAACCGGCCGGTGCTCACCGTCGTCCACCTGCCGCTGACCGGCGACACCTACACCGCCGTGGCCGGCGGGGGTGCGCACCTCGACGGCCGGCCGCTGCAGGTGTCCGCCAAGACCGACCTGGGCGCCGCGCTCGTCGGCACCGGCCAGGCCAGGCCCGGCGAGGACGAGCGCACCTTCCGGCGGATCGGCGACTCGGTCTCCGCCATGCTCGTCAACGGTCTGGTCGTGCGCGTGTCCGTTCCCGCCACCATGCAGCTCATCCACGTCGCGGCCGGACGCACGGACGCCTTCTGGCAGTTCTCCGACGTCCGCTCCGGGCTGGTCGCCGGTGCCCTGCTGGTCGCCGAGGCCGGAGGCACCGTCACCGACCTGGCGGGCGAGCCCTGGACCACGGGCAGCCGCGACTTCCTGGCCTCCGCCCCCGGTATCCACACCGCCGCCCTCGACGTCCTGTCCCCGATCGTCTGACCGGACACCCTCCGCCCCGCCCGCCTCACACCACAAGGAGCATCACCTCATGACCAGCATCGGCATCCTGGGCGCCGGCCGCGTCGGCGCCAACCTCGCCGGCAGGCTCTCCGCAGCCGGACACCGTGTCACCCTCGGGGTCCGGAACCCGGGAGAGGCCGCGGCCCTTGCCACCGGCAGCGCCCCGCGGACGGCCTTCGCCGACCAGCGCACCGCCGCCCGCACCGCGGACATCGTGATCAACGCGACGCCCGGCCACACCTCGCTGGACCGCTTGGCCGGCCTGCGCACCGAGCTCGCCGGAAAGCTCCTCGTCGATGTCTCCAACGCCACCCGCGACGCGGATGACGGCCTGCCCGGCGACCTGTGCTACCCCGGCAGCAGCCTCGCCGAGCAACTCCAGGCCGCGCTCCCCGACACCCGCGTGGTGAAGACCCTCAACACCATGCTGTTCATGGTCATGACCGCTCCCGAGAGCCTGGCCACCCCACCGACCGCCTATCTCTCGGGCGATGACGAGAACGCGAAGAGGACCGTCACCGGCCTGCTCGGCGACCTGGGCTGGCAGCCCGCATGGATCGAGGACCTCGGCGGCATCGCCACGGCCCGCGCCACCGAGGCCATGATCCTCGTGGTTCCCCACGTCCTGCGCCGACACGGCTTCAAGCCGTTCGCCGTCTCCCTGGCCCGCTGACCCGTCGGGGCCGGTTTCGGAGCAACGCCGGGAGCGGGCCCGTGCGAGGCGGCCGGGAGTGCGATCCGGGCACGGACGGCGGTGCGCCGGATGAGGCGGTCGGCGGGTACGAAAGCCCGGTACCGGCGCGGCGATGAGTTTTCCGGCTCCGACAGGTCTACATCTCGACCGGGACGACCAACTCATCGGGAGTACGGATATGGGCCTCATCCACATCGAGCTGTTCACGACCCTCGACCTCGTCGGGCAGGCACCCGGCGGCCCCGACGAGGACCCCGAGGGGTTCCCGTTCGGCGGCTGGCAGGCACCCCTGCTCGACGAGGTCACCGGAGCGCAGATCCTGGCCGCGTACGAGGGCACGGACGCCCTGCTGCTCGGCCGGCGGACGTACGACATCTTCGCCGCCCACTGGCCGCACCAGGAGGGCGGCGAGATCGCCGAGCTGTTCAACAGCGTCCCGAAGTACGTGGCCTCCCGCGGCAGGCCCGACCTCCCGTGGGCCGGGTCCACGCAGCTCGGCCCGGACCTGGCGGGCGCGGTGCGCGAGGTCCGTGACCGGCACGAGCACGTGAAGGTCGTCGGGAGCCTGGACCTGGTGCAGAGCCTCCTGCGCGAGAAGCTCTTCGACCGCCTCGACCTCTGGGTGCACCCGATCGTGCTCGGCGTCGGCAAGAAGGTGTTCGACGGCGGCGCGGTCCCCACGAACGTCACGCTCCTCGAACCCCCGGTGGCCGGCCCGCAGGGCACCGTGTACCTGCGCTACGGGCTCGCCGACGGCACACCCGCGACGGGCGACATGAGCAGGCCCGACCGCGGTCTCGGGCACGACGACGACAACGGCCGGTGATCCGATGACCACCCTCGACACCGACGAGGTCGCCCTGGGCATCGAGTCGTTCGGTGACCACGACGCACCGCTCGTTCTGCTCGCGGGAGGGCCCACGATGCTCTCCTGGCCCGACTCGCTCTGCGAGCGCCTCGCCGCCGGCGGGCACCGGGTGGTGCGCTACGACCTGCGTGACAGCGGGGAGTCCACGACGACGGATCCGCCGGCACCCGCCTACACCCTGCGCGACCTCGCCGCCGACGCCGCGGCCCTCGCTCACGCGCTCGGCGGTGCGCCCGCGCACCTCGGAGGGATCGGCGTCGGTGGGATGGTCGCCCAGGTGGCCGCGCTCGACCGTCCGGACGCTTTCCGCGCGCTCACCCTGGCCAACACCCGCGCGGTCGCCCCCGGCCCGCCCGACGACGACCTCCCCGACCACGACCGGGCGACGATGAGCCGGCTGTTCGCGCGTCCGATGCCCGACTGGACCGACCGCGAGGCGGTTGCGGAGTTCGCCGCCACCGGCGCGGCTATCCTCGGCGACGACCCCGACGGCGCGCGCGCCGTCGCCGCGCGCATCTGGGACCGCACGCCCGGCACCGCGCCCCCCGTCCAGATGGCCAACCAGATGGGCCTGGTCTTCTCCAAGCTGGACTGCACACCCCGCTGGCGCGAGCGCCTGCCCGGGATCGAGGTCCCCACGCTCGTCGTCCACGGCCGCCGCAACCGGTTCTTCCCGGTCGGCAACGGCGAGGCGATCGCGCGCGAGATCCCCGGTGCACGACTGCTCGTCCTCGACGAGGCCGCCACCGCGGTCCCCGACTCGGCCGCCGACGAGGTCGCCGGGGCGATGCTCACGCTCGGGCAGAGGACGGCGGGTGCCCCACGGGTCCGGCCTCCGGGCGCGTGACGGGCTGTGGCTCCGAAGGGCGGAACGGCGCAGGGCGGAACGGCGCAGCACCGGCGCGACGCCGCGCGAGCCTGGGAACCGACCAGCCACTTGGCATTCGATCAGAAGGCAAATTCCTGAACGGATCGTTAAATGCAAGGCCCTGGACCGACTTTGGGTGTAGAGTCTGAAGCACAGAGGGTGGCCCGAAGGGGCGGCGTCAGGGTGATGCCGCCGGATCACCCGTCGACAGGGGGAGCATCATGACCTACCACATCGACGTGGCGCGGGCGACGATAGACGACCGTCTGCGGGAGGCCGAGAAGCACCGCCTCGTGCGCGCGCTCCGCCTCAAGAGCCGCGCCGAGCGCAGCGCCCGACGCGCGCACCGGGCCCTGACGAGTCTGGCCGGCCCGACCGTATGAGCGCACCACCCCAGATGGGCCGTCACCACGACACCGGTGACGGCCCATCTGCCTTTCTGCAGCGGGAGCCCTCCGCGAACCGGCCCGGTGCCGCCGTGCGGCAATGCGCTCGGCTCGGGTGTCGGCGCCGTGGCGCCGGTCGGGAGTGAGCAGGTGGGCGGTCGCCATGTCGCCGAGCTCGTCGGCGTAGCGGCTACCGTCTGAGCGCGTCCCGCGGGGCGCTTCTCGTCTCGCGCCCGGCCGGACGGAAGGGTCGTTCCCAGGTGCGGCCCCGCGGGGTCACTGCTTCAGCCGCGGGACTTCCGTGCCACCCACGCCCGGGCCTGCCGAGCCGACGCCGGCCCGCAGCCCGGCCTTGCCCAGCGAGCGCAGGGCCACGAGCAGGAAGCCGATGTCGTCCAACAGGATGGGGTCGGGAAGCAGGTCCACGGGGCTGACCAGATAGGCGATGGACGCCCAGAACAGGACCTTCTTCGACATCGGGATCCCTGATGCCCCCAACAGCTTCCGGGCCCGGACCAGCTTCACCACCAGAACGCCCGCGACCACGAGGGTGGCCAGGACCACCCCGGCCCCGACCACCCAGAACACACCGTTTCCGTCCATCCCGGCCACCTCTCGCTCGAACCGCCTCCAGGAACCTGCTCCGTGCCCGCCAGACCATGCGCACCAGCCCAACAGCATCAAGCTTCGCATCCACGACCGGGGCGGGATCCGCGGCTGGGCGGCCGGGGTGGTCCCACGGCCCGCAGCGCCGGAACGCGGGCATGACCGCGGGCCCGTCGAGTCAACGGAAATCGCGTTCCGCTGTCACCCCTGGAACGAGCTCGGCTCCCAGGCCCGTCCGTCGGCCGGGTAGACGTACAGCGGCCGGCCCTTCACCGCGCTGGTGCGAAACGGTGTGCCGTGGCCGAGGTCGACGGGGAGCGTCCCCTTTCGGTCACCGCTCGACCACTCCAGTTCCAGGTACCAGCTCACGTCGTGGGAGTCGGTCACGGCGGTGACCTCGATGGCCTCCGGGTCGCCCTCGCTCACCTTGACCGGCAGGCCCTTGCTGCCCGCGGCCAGGACCGGCCGCGGGCGGGCCGCGTCCAGATCGAGGTCGTAGGAGTGGACGCCGACCCCACCGCCGCAGCCCTCGGCCATGGAATAGGCGTTCCAGGCGAGGGGACCCGCGATCCGGGTGACCCGGACGTTGAGGCCCGACAGGACCACGGTCTCCCTACCGGTGCCCTGCACGATGAGCTCGATCGACTGGTGGCGGCCGGCAACCGCGCCGATCCCGGAGGCCCAGCCCGCCACGTCCGGCACCGCGGGCGGTCGAGGGACCTCGGACGGCGGGCGGTCCACCAGGTACTGATCGCACGAGCTGTTCCACCCGGACGGCCGGACCGAGACCGTGATCGGAGCGCTCGTGTCCGTCCCGCCGGTCGGCCCCGGCGAGCCCGAGCCCGCACCGGTGGAGGCGGCGGCCGAGACGGAAGCGGGGGTGGAGGCGAGAGCCGGAGAGGGTGGCGAGTCGGGGGTGCCCGGAGCCGGGGATCCGGCGGCCGACCCGCCGTTCGGGGCCCGACCGGGACCGGTGTCACCGCCCGCGGCCGACTTCAGCCCCATGGCGACGGCGCCGGTGGTGGCCAGCACCGCGGTGACCGCCACCGCGGCCAGGACCGCACGGTGGCGGACAGGCCACCGCCGCGGCGCCGCCCCGGGGGCAGGGTCCGGTTCGGCGCGGGCGACGAGGACCCGCCCTGCCTCGACGCCGCCTCCCCCGTCCGGCGCCGCCTCCGCCTCCGCCCCGGCCTCGGGCTCCGTCCCTGCCTCCGTCGGGTCCGTCGGGTCCGCCGGACCCGTCTGACCTGCCGGTCCGGGGACGGGTGATGTCCTGCTTCCCCGCGCCGAGTGGACGACGGCCCACAGTCGGTACAGCTCGACGCGTTCTTCCGGCGTCGCCCTGCACAGCCTCGCAAGGTGGTCCAGCGGGGCGAACTCCGTCGGCACCACGTCTCCCCTGCAGTAGCGGTGCAGCGTCGAGGTGCTCAGATGCAGCCTCTTCGCCAGCGCGCCGTAGCTGAGCCCCGACCGGCTCTTCAGCTCCCCGAGCAGCCGCGCGATCTCGTCCCGCTCCCCCAACTCCCCGAACCCCTCTGGCACCGTTCCTCCGCCTCGCTCTTGCATCCAGCAGTGATCGCGCCCCGCCGTCTCCGGCCGCCACCGGCGGTCGGGCGCGGCGCTGTCGCGTCCTCCCGCGGCCGGACCGACGTGAAGCGATCTCCGGGACAGAAGCACGCCGCTGACGCTCCCGTGGTTCCCGCCGCCGGCCACGCCGTTCCCCGGTCGCACGGACGCGTCCCAGGAAGGTTACGTCTTCCCAGGTCAAAGCAGGTAACGGCGTCCCAGCGTCCCAGATCGGGCGCCGGCCGTTGCTCCTGGGACGAACCGGCCGACAGGCTTTCGGTGATCACCGAGAAGGAGCGACAGTGAGCACTGTTCAGGCGACCCGGACCGCGATACGCACGGGCGACCGTTTCAACCGCAGCGCGGTGGCGCTGACGATGGGCGGCATTCTGCTGATGACCGCGGCCTGCGGCGACGGCGAGGGCGACGGGGCCTCCCGGGCGACGGGCGCCGCTGCCGCCGGCGGGCCGGCGGCCACGACGACCGCCACGACTGCTGCCGCGCCTACCGCCGCGCCTACCGCCGCGACCGGGCCGAGGACGTCGGCCGCGGTGCTGAACGTCGAACCGAAGGACGGCGCCCGGGGCGTCGCGCCGAACGCGCTCCAGGTGTCCGTCTCCCACGGCAGGCTCACCACCGTCGACGTGACCGACAAGAACGGCAGGCCCGTCCCCGGCACGATCACCCCGGACGGCACCGGCTGGAAGCCCGCCGCCGCGCTCGCACCCGGCACGGCGTACACGGTGAACGCCCAGGCGGCGGACGCCGACGGTCTCGCGGCCGCCTCCACCACCGCGTTCACCACGCGCACGCCCGACAAGCAGGTCTCCACCAACGACAACATCGCCGACGGCCAGACCTACGGCGTGGGCATGATCGTCAAGGTGGAGTTCAGCACGAAGATCGTGAACAAGGACGCCGTCGCCAAGGGAATCACCTTCGAGACCGACAACGGCACCGAGGTGAAGGGCCACTGGTTCGGCGACAACCGGCTGGACTTCCGCCCGGCCGAGTACTGGAAGCCGGGCACCAAGGTCACCATCCACTACCGGCTGAAGAACGTCGAGGTCTCACCGGGCGTCTACGGCGACGTGGACAAGGACGAACCGTTCACCGTCGGCCGCTCGCAGGTGTCCACCGCGGACGCCGCCACGCACCGGCTCACGATCGTCCGGGACGGCAAGACCACCACCGTGCCCGCCACGCTCGGCGACGAGAAGCACCCCTCGTGGGGCGGCACCATGGTGATCATGTCCAAGGAGAAGGTCACCCACATGAACTCCCGGACCGTCGGACTCGGCGACGAGTACGACATCCCCGCCGCCCCGCACGCGATGCGGCTGACCGAGAGCGGCACCTACCTCCACGGCAACTACTGGTACAAGGGCGACCCGTTCGGCAAGGAGAACACCAGCCACGGCTGCGTCTCGCTCAAGGACGTGGAGGGCGGCAGCGACACCTCCGTCGCGGGAACGTTCTTCAACAGCTCGCTGATCGGCGACGTGGTCACGATCGTGAACTCGAAGGAGAAGACCGTCTCCCCCGACAACGGACTCGGCGGCTGGAACCTTCCCTGGGCGAACTGGTAGACCCGTCCACTCGACCGCACCGCCCACCCGCGCGCCGTCGTGGCCCGCGGCTCGGTCGAGGTCCACGACGCGCTTCACGTCCGGCGCCGCGGTGCCGCGCACCGCGGCGTACCCCGCGTGCCCGCCCACGGGCGCCGGACCGGCGTCGCGGTCGCCCATGAACCGGGCCGGGCCCCGCACTCGTCCATCGCCTCGTCCAGGCGCGCCCGCGACGGGGCCGGCCCGGTCACTTCTTCCCGTGCTTCGGGTCACCCGGCGGCAGGGGGACGGGCACCTGTCCGTCCGCGTTCCCGGGAGGCGGGGCCCCTTGACCCGGACTCGGCAGCTCCGGCTCCTTCTTGTGCTTCCCCATCAAGCCCCCTTCGCGCGCAGGACGACAACCCGGTCATCCTGACCCGCCCCCACACACAGGCGACAGAGGGTCAAGCAGCACGCAAGGGGCGCCGGACCGGCGCGCACGCCGGGCGAGAGCATGGTCATCACCGGTGACGTGCTGCGCGCAGGCCGACGCCTCCACCCAGGACGCCGGACGCCACGGCGTTCGACAGCTCGGTCGTGTAGTCAGGCAGATCGACGCTGCTGACCTGCTTGCCCATCTCCAGCATCCTGTCGAGGATCCAGCGCCGGTTCAGCAGCCCGTTGCGCACCCGCAGCCCGGTCGCGGTGCCGGGCGCCAGGAACGGGCCGGTCCGGTCGCCGCCCTTCTGACAGCCCTGGGCGTAGTCGCGCACGGTGTGCTCGTAGCGGGCGAAGGCGGTGCGGTGGTCGCCGCAGGCCCGGGCCAGCTCGCCGGCCAGGACGTACGCCGCCACCACAGCGGTGCCGGTACCCATCCCGCCGATGGTGGCCCCGCACGCGGCGTCGCCCAACAGGGCGATCCGACCGCTGGACCAGGCGGGGACGTCGGCCCGGCTGATCGAGTCGAAGTACAGCTCGGGGGCCTGCCTCAGGCTCTCCAGGAGCCCGGGCACCTCCCAGCCGAGGCCCGCGAAGGCGTCCTGGATCAGCGCCTTCTGCTGCGCCACGTCGTGGCGGTCGTAACGGAGTTCGGTCGAGGCGAAGACGAAGAAGGCGCCCGCCCGAGTCGGGTCGCGGTGGTCGGCGCCGACGGCGGCCAGCCGGCCGGGGACGTTGAGGCCGACTGAACCAGGAGGCAGACCGAGGTAGTTGGGAAGCTGCCAGGTGGCCGCGTAGTAGCCGAGGTGGCGGACGTAGTCCTCCTCCGGGCCGAAGGCGAGCCGACGGACGTTGGAGTGCAGTCCGTCGGCGCCGATCACCAGGTCGAACTCGCGCGGCGCGCCGTTCCGGAAGGCCACCCGGACGCCGGTGGGCGTCTCCTCCATGGCGGTGATCGAGTCGCCGAAGAGGTACTCGGTGTGCGGGAGGCTGCGCCGGTGCAACGCCTGGGCGAGCTCCCCGCGCGGGACCTCGACGTCCCCGCCCGCGAAGTCGGCCGGCAGGCGGAGGAGTTGACGGCCGCGCCGGTCGACGAAGGTCATCGGGCTGCCGCCGGTGTCGAGGGCGCGCAGCTCGTCGAGCACACCCATCCGCTCCAGCACCGTCAGGTGGGTCCGGCCTCGGAAGTCGACCGCCTGGCCGCCACCGCGCAGGGCGGGGGCCAGCTCGACGACGGTGGTCTCGAAGCCGTACCGCCCCAGCCAGTAGGCCAGTGCGGGGCCGGCGATGCTCGCGCCCGAGATCAGGACCTTGGTGCTCACGTGAACCACTCCATCCGAGCTGCCCGATTAACTGTGTCCCATGGACACTGTTTCTTGCTGTGTACGGTAGACGCAGTTGGGCCGCCCCGCAAGGGCAGCCGGAAGCACGAGACGGAGCGGGAATTGAGCGAGGAAGCGAACGAGGCGGTGCGGCTGCTCTGGGGACCGCCCGCCAGGCCGTCCCGGGGACCGAAGCCCGCGCTGAGCCTGGGGCGGATCGCCGCGGCGGGCGTCGCGATCGCGGACGCCGAGGGCCTCGGCGCCGTCTCGATGCAGAAGGTCGCCGGCCTGCTCGACTTCACCAAGATGTCGCTCTACCGCTACGTTCCCGGCAAGGCGGAGCTGGTCGCGCTCATGGTGGAGGCCGCGGTCGGCGAACCGCCGCCGGCCGTGGACGGACTCGGATGGCGCGAGCAACTGACCTCCTGTGCGGACCAGTTGGCGCAAATGCTCACCGATCACCCCTGGCTGCTCGACGCCACCGTCGGACCGCGGGTGGTGGGCCCCAAGGAACTCGGCTGGCTGGAGCGGGTGGTCGCAGCCCTGGACGGCCACGGACTGACCGGCCCCGAACGGATGGACTCCGCAGTGCTGCTGGCCGGGCACGTCCGGGGCATCGCCGAACAGGCCCGTGCGGCCCGGCCGGACGGCTCGCCCGAGGCGAAACTCCTGGCCGTCCTCGGCCCCCTGGTCCACCAGCACGCCGACCGCTTCCCCGCGCTCGCCGCGGCAATGGCCACCCAGGACGGCCGGGACCAGGCGCTGAACTTCGGCCTGGAGCGGATCCTCGACGGCCTGGAGGCCCTCATCACGCGCCGAGCCGGGTAACCCCCGGGGAGGATCAGCCTCGGCTCACCTCAGTGGGCCGCCCCTCGTCCGTGCAGCACCGGACGGCGCGGGCGGCCGCAGGTGGATTCGCGAGCCGGCGCCGTGGCGGTCGTGTCCCCGGGGATCGAGCACCCGGGTCCGGCGTGGACCAGGGGCTCAACCAGCCCCACCGGCCCAGACCGGGTCGACCGGGGTGAGGACTCCGAGCCGGTCCTCGATCGCCTCGGCCGCGGCCAGGCACAGGTCCTCGCGAAACGCGCGCCCGACGATCTGCACGCCGGACGGCAGCCCGTCGGCCGTCCCGGTCGGCACGGCCACCCCGGGCACGCCCACGAAGCTGGTCACGGTGCACAGCCGCATTCCCGACCCGACGCGGTCCCGCCCGGCCCGGTCGCGTGACTCAAGCCCCGGTTCGACGGGCGGTTCGGTGAACGACGGGCCGAGCAGGAGCGGGTACTCGTCGAGGAATTCGGCCCAGGAGCGACGGATGTTCATCCAGACGCCCATGAGCTTCATGAACTCCTCCGCGCTCGCGGGCGGCGTCTGTTCCATCATCATCCCGACGTAGCGGTCACCGCCCGAGCCGAGCAGCTTGCGCACCACCGGCCAGGTCGGGGCGAACTCGGTCACGGTGATCCGGCCGTAGGCGTCGAGCGCCTCGTCCAACCGTGGCACGTCCGGCACTTCGCGCACGTCGTACCCGGCGTCCCGCAGCGCGTCGGCCGCGGCGGCGACGGACGCGCGCACCGTGGGGTGGACGCCGTGCCCGCCGGGGTCCGCCACGACCGCGACCTTCACCGGCCCGGGGAGGGGCGTGCCGTACGCGGGCACCGGCACGGCGCGCGGGTCCCGTGGATCGGTGCCGGCCAACACCTCGTACGCCAGCCGGAGATCGCCCACGCTTCGGGCGAACGGGCCGTCGGTGACGAGCAGTTGGGATGCAGGGCCGGGGTCGTCCGGGCCGAGGATCCGGTGGTCGGCGGGAAACCGGCCGGTGGTCGGCTTCAGTCCGGCCACACCGCAGAACTGGGCCGGGACCCGCACCGATCCCCCGGAGTCGTTGCCGAGGCCGAGCGCCGCCATGCCCGTGGCGACGGCCACCGCGTCACCCCCGCTCGATCCGCCGGGAGTCCGGCCACGATCCCAGGGATTGAACGTGTCTCCGAACAGCTCGCTGCGCGTGTGCATTCCGGCCAGGATCAAGGTGGGCATGTTGCTGTGCCCGATGGGGATCGCCCCGGCCGCGCGCAGCCGGGCGACCGGGGGCGCGTCCGCCGGCGCCACCAGATCGCGGAAGCGCGGAGTGCCGAACGTGGTCGGCACCCCCTCGACGGCCGTGGACTCCTTCACCGTGAACGGAACCCCCGCGAGCGGCCCCAGCTCCTCGCCGGCGGTCCGGCGCCGGTCCGTCCGCTCGGCGGCCTCCCGGGCGCGATCCGCCAGAAGCCGGGTGACCGCGTTCACCTCCGGGTTGACCTCGGCGATCCGCTCCAGATGGCTCTCCACCAGCTCGACGGCGGAGACCTCGCCACCGCGCACGGCCTCCGCCTGCGCCGCAGCCGACAGCTTCCACAGGGCGTCACCCATGATTCTCGTCCTCCCCGTCCCACGTTCCGATGCGCTTGCATCGGAACTGTAGCCTGGGAACCGATACGACCGCATCGCATTACGCGTCGCCGCACGGAGGCCACGAGCATGCCCAGACAGGTTGATCACGAGGAGCGACGTCACCGCATCGCCGAGGCGGTCTGCCTCCTCGCCGACGAGCACGGACTGGAAGGCGTGACCCTGCGCGACGTCGCCGCCCGCGCGCAGGTGTCGATGGGCGCCGTGCAGCGCTGCTTCCGCAGCAAGGAAGAGATGCTCGTGTTCACTCTCGCGAACATCGGTGAGCGGATCACCGAACGCGCCCGGGCCCGTCTCGTCCGGAGCCCGGCCCAGTCGGCCGCCACCGCCCTGGGTCACGCGGTCACCGAAGTCGCGCTGCTCCGGGAAGAGCATCACTCCGAGGCACGGGTCTGGCTCGCCTTCGTCGCGCAGGCCGCGGTCAGTGAGCCGCTCGCGAACACGCTGAAGGCGAGCTACGCAGCCCTGCAGGAGGCGTTCACCCGGCTCATCCGGGAAGTCGGCGAGAGCGCCGGACACAGTGCGCCCGTCGACCCGCAGCACGAGGCCCGCACCCTCCTCGCCCTCGCCGACGGCCTCACCGTCCACGTCCTCATCGGCCGCCTCACCTCGCAGGAGGCCCAGGACGTCCTGCACGCGCACCTGGACAACCTCTGGGAGCGGCACTCCTGACGGGTCACACCACCCTCGACAGTCCAGGCCGCCGACCAGCCGCGAAGGCGTCGTCAAGGCGGTGCTGAGCGGTTCCGGCACCGTCGGCGAAAGGCCGATCACAGGTACACGTTCGAGCCTCTTTGCGCCAATCCCCGAAACGCCATGGACCGTCAATATCCCCTCTTGTCAGGATGATTGACGCCTGGTCGCGTCCGGCCGGGTACAGACCGAGGTTTCGCTCGAAGGGAAACAGATGCACATCGATCGCCAACGGCCCACCACCAGGCTCGTCACAGCAGTCGGGTTGGCGGTCCTGACGGCCGCCGGTATGGCGGCCCCCGCCGCCGCCGCGGATTCCGAACCGGCCGGCGCGCCACGGACCCAGATTTCGCGCATGCTGGGCGGCGTGGTCACGACATGGATCAACGGGAACGTCAGGTACGGACCGTCCACGGACTACGCCATCAACTACCCCGTGTCCGCAGGCTTCACTTCGTACGGACTCTGCTGGAAGACCGGCGGTTGGGTCAACGCCAACGGGGTCGCTCACGACAAGTGGGTCAAGCTCTCCGACAACGAGTGGATCTGGGGCGGCCTGCTCAACGGTGACGAGACCGGAGGCGTCAGCAACTACTGCTGACCACGGCAGCTCGGCCGCACACCCGGCGCCGGGCCTGAACGGCGCACCGCCGCGGTCCGTCCGACGCCCCAGTGGGCGGGTCGGACCGCGGCGGAAGTGTGCCGGCCCGGCCCGGCGTCACCAACTCGACCGGCGCCCCGGGTCCTGGGCACGGCTCCCCCGCCACCCGCTCCGTCCCCTCGTGCAAGCCCCCGGTCGCGCCGCGGCCCGTCCGCCCGCTGCGGGCCGCCCGCATGTGAACCCACCCCCGCTCCCCGGCAGATCAACTCAACCCGCACCGAGTGCAGTTCGCCGGGATTTCGGCGCCCGCACCGGCGTGTCCCCGTCGCCTCGGGGTACCCGCATGGCGCCGCGGCAGAGCGCTGCGGCGAGGGCGCACAGAGCGGAGAGAGCGAGATGGCACTCCTCAGACGTAGCCGGTCGGCCGGGTCCGACAGCGCCGGCGCACCGGAGCAGAACCCCGACGACACGCCTCGGCGCTCCCCGGGCGACAAGGCCCCGCCCCGCCGCGAGCGCCGCCGCACCCCCTGGTACGTCGGCCTGCCGGTGACCCTGGCCGCGATCGTCGCGTTCTTCCTCGCCGGGGCACACCTGGGCCTGTTCCCCTCGATCCCCAACCCCCTGGAGCGGCGCACGGTGGACCGCAGCCAGCCGGTGCTGCTGCGCTCCATCCAGGACATGAAGCACTTCACCGGCGCGCAGGGCAACTTCCAGCTCGTCGTCGACCTCGACCGCGAGGCCGCCTTCCTGCCTTCGGCCCTGCTCGGCCACCGCACCCTGTACGTGGCGGCCGGCACGGTGGACGCCTACGTCGACCTCGCCGCCCTCGAAAAGGGCGCCGTGACCGTGTCCGGCGACCGTCTGAGCGCCACCGTCGTGGTGCCGCACGCCCAGCTCGCCGCGCCCGCCCTGGACGTGGGCCGCTCCTACGTCTACCTCCAGCAGCGCGGTCTCTTCGACCGGATCGGCGACTTCTTCAGCTCAAACCCCGGCAACCAGCGGCAGGTCGAAATGCTGGCCACCCAGAAGATCGAGCAGGCGGCCAAGGACACCGAACTCGCCCAGCGCGCCGAGCAGAGCACCCGCAGCATGCTGGAGGGACTGCTGCGCTCGGCGGGGTTCACCACCGTGACCGTCACCACGGCCCCCTGACCCACTGCCGCCCCACCACGGCGGGCCGGACGCGCCGGCCGTCCGCCGTCGAGGCGGCCGGCCGGACCGGCGCCGGCGGCAACCCCGAGCCGGGGTTCCCGGAGGCCGTCGCCCTGGCCCGCCCAGGCCGGGGGCACGCGGAAGCGTGCCCCCGGCCTGCGGCGCCGCCTTGGCGCGGGCCGCGCAGAGCCGGGGCGTGATCCTCGCGGATCGCGCCCTTTCGCACTTCGGGAGCCTCGCTCCACGCTCTCGTGCGTACAGGAACCATTGCGCACGCTGGGATCGGGCGCCTCCTGCGACCGCCGCCTCCCGAGGCCCCGACAGACCGCGCGCGCCATAAGTCGCCGGCTCCCCCCTCCAGTCCCCGTGACCGACCTCGTCGAGGGACGGCTTCGCTCCCTGTCGCCTCGACCGGAGCCACCGCTCCCGCATGCCGGCCGCCCGCTCGTCCGCTCCTCGGGGCCTCCGGGCCGGCCGAACCTCCAGCACGCGACCTCGAACGAAGGGGAAGACCATGACCACCCCCGTCCCGTCCCGCATCACCCTGGTGAACGGCAGCTTCGAGCAGCCCCCCATCGGCAGCGGCAACGCGATCCTGCCCGACGCCTCCCAGGCCTCCAGCCCGAACCACGTCCCGGGGTGGCTGACCACCGCCACCGACCACCTCATCGAGATCTGGCACGACGGCTTCAACGGAGTCCCCTCCGCCGACGGCGCCCAGTTCGCCGAACTCAACGCCAACCAGGTCTCCACCCTCTACCAGGACCTGCCCACCACCCCGGGCGCCACGCTGTACTGGCGGCTCTACCACCGCGGGCGGCTGGGCCAGGACACCATGGCCCTGGACATCGGCAGGCCCGGCGCGGCCGTCCAGCAGCGACAGTTCACCGACGGCAACACCGCCTGGGGCTTCTACACGAGCACCTACACCGTCCCGGCCGGGCAGACCACCACCCGCTTCGCCTTCCGCTCCGTCTCCTCCGCCGGCGGCAACCAGTCGGTCGGCAACTTCCTCGACGGCATCTTCTTCGGCACCGCCCCGGCCGTCACCCTCACCAAGTACGCCGTCCCCGACGGGCCCCTCGAAGTGGGTGACATCATCACCTACCGCGTGGTCGTCAGGAACGAGGGCGGTGGCAACGCCGACGCCCTCGTCCTGACCGACGCCGTGCCGAGCGGCACCACCTACCTGCCCGGATCCCTGCGGATCGTCAACGGTCCCAACACCGGCGCGAAGACCGACCGGCAGGGCGACGACCAGGCCCACTTCGACCCGGCCGGCGACCGGGTGGTGTTCAACCTCGGCAACAGCGCCACCGCCGACCGGGGCGGCAGCCTGCCCAACACCGACGCCCTCCCGAACGGCACGACGGTGGAGTACCGGGTCACCGTCGACGAGGCCAGCGCCGGCGGGCACGTCACCAACACCGCCACCGCCGCCTACGAGAACCGCCTCGGCCCCACCCCCCAGGCCCTCACCACCACCTCCAACCAGACCGACACCCAGGTCCTGCCGGCCGCCGACCTGAGCGTCGTCAAGTCCGCCGACGCCACCACCGTCACCGTCGGCCAGACCGTCACCTACCGCGTCACCGTCCGCAACGCCGGACCCGACACCGCCACCCACGTGACCGTCGCCGACAGCCTCCCGGCCGGCCTGGTCTTCGTCTCCGCCACCGCCGACACCGGCACCTACAGCCCCGACACCGGCCTGTGGAGCGTCGGGACACTGCCCGTCGACGCCTCCGCCACCCTCGTCCTCCGGGCGAAGGCCACCGCCACGGGCCCGGTCACCAACACGGCCAGGGCGCACGCGACCGAGACCGACCTCCACCCCGCCGACAACACCGACTCCGTCGCCGTCTGCGTCGAGGCCGCCCCCACCTGCTCGCCCTGCCCGAAGCCCGGCTCCGAGAAGGCGGGCGGCTGAGAGCCGCCCGGCGACCGCGCGGGCGACGTGGCCGTCCAAGCCCGGACGGTCACGTCGCCCGTGGACCAGATCGCCGGTGCCCTGCGGTGTCAGGTCAACTCAGGTCGTACTCGTCGACGTTCGACGCCACGTCGTACCACGGGCCGTAGAGCCCGTCGTTCAGGTACAACTCGTGGCTGCCGTTGCGGTGGCCGATGCGCGTCCCCGCCACCTGGACATCGATCGCGTCGTTGGCGATCTGCACCCAGGCCGACGTCGGAGTCGACTTCCCGAAGAGGGCCGCACCCCGGCGCTGGACGATGAGGTCGGGGGTGAGCCCGAACTCGTCGACGTTGTCGGCGACCGCGTACCACGTGCCACCGATCCCGTCCTTGACGTACAGGCGGTGCGCGGCATCGCGGTTGCCGATGCGGTTGCCCGCGACCTGGAGGTCGATCGCGTTTTCGGCGAGGTGGCTCCACGCGTCGGCGAACCCGGCCTTGGCATAGACGTTCGCACCTTGGCGCTGGACGACCAGGCCCGGCGCGAGCCTGAACTCGTCAACGTTCGACGCCACGTGGTACCACGACCCGTAGAGCCCGTCGTTCAGGTAGAGCTCGTGCGCCGTGTCGCGGTGCCCGATGCGGGTCCCCGCGACCTGGACGTCGATCGCGTCATTGGCGATCTGCACCCAGGGGCCCCAGAGGTCCGCCTTGGCGGACACCTTCGTCCCCTGGCGGATGACCACCAGGTTCGCGGAGACCGCGTACTCGTCGACGTTGTCGGCCAGGGTGAACCAGCTTCCGCCGATCCCCTCCTTGGCGTAGATCGTGTGCGCCGGGTCGCGGGTGACGATCCTCGTCTCCGCGACCTGGACGTCGACGGTGTTCCCGGCGAGGTGGCTCCACGCCTCGGCGAACCCGGCCTTGGCATAGACGTTCGCACCTTGGCGCTGAACGATGAACTGGGGTGGCTGCCCCGGGTTCTGCGGTGGTGTCGAATCACAGGCCGCGCCCGTGATCGGCGTCCCGCTCCACGTTCCATTGCCGGCGCTCGGCCCGCCGGCCGTCAGATCGGGTGCACCGCAGATGCGGGCGTTGTGAGCGGCGTCGAACGGGATGCCCGAACCGTTGTAGCAGTTGGGAGCTCCCCACAGCTGAAAGTGGATGTGCGCGACGCCCCCGTTGTCGGGCGGGACGCCGGGGGGCGCGGCCGCGGACACGCTGCCGACGGACTGGCCCGCGCTCACCGTGGTGCCCGGAGTGAGCGAACTGTTGATGTGGGTCAGGGTGAAGCTACGCCCACCCGCCGCGTTGACGCACAGGTTGCCGTAGGCGGCCTGGAAATAGGAGACCGTGCCGTCCATCGGCGCCCGGACGGTGCGGCCGGTCGCCGAGTTGTCGCACCCGGCGCCCGTGAGGTCGAGCCCGAAAGTCGAGGTCCCCGTATGGGAGGCGTAGCCGTAGCCACGGCAGATGTTCCAGGTCTCCCCGACGTCGAAGGGCGGCAGGATGTTGCCGGCCGCCGCCCGGGCCGGATGCACCCCGACTCCCAGGACGCCACCGAGCACGAGGCTCAGCGCCACGAGGAAGGATCGCAGGTTGGTCAGTGCTCTTCGCCTGTGGTGCAAAGAACCCACCTTCTCCGAAGTGTTGACGCGTCGACCTACGGATTCCCACCGGCGCAGTGGCCGGGGTGCAAGGTGTCGGTCGCCGGTCGTCTCCTCCCCAGGAACCGGGAGGAAGCAACCAGGACGGCGGCACCGCGCGCCGATCAGGCGGACACCGGACCGCTGATCCGGAGCGCGCGGGCCGCCGTGTGCGGGACTCGGGGCACCCGGCCACCACAACGACAAGCCGCACATACCGGGGGAAAGGAGTCGGAAGGCCGTGAGGGCCGGCCACTGCGACGTGAGACAACTGGCGCCCACGTCACCCGGGGCCGGCCACCCCGGCTTCGATCCGGCTCCGGCTCCGCGAGTAGATCAAGTATCCCGATACCCGGACGTGCTTGTCACCCTGCGCCAGAACGATCTTTTGTGGTGATTTGCGCGCTTAGGGTTGCCAACGACGGGCATGACTCACCCCCTCGGGATTCTTGGAGCAGGAATGACACCCGAAGTCGCCGCGGTCGCGGCGCAGCTCGCGGACATGGCTGCGGCGGACCACCGGGCCACCGTCCAGGCGAACAGCGACGACTACGCGGAACAACTGGCGTGGCGTCGCCTGACCGCCCGGCACGCAGACCGTCTCCACGAACTCATGGACGCGTACGGCTGGCCCACCGCGGACCTGGTCGGCGAGGATGCGGCGCGGGCAGCGTGGCTGATCGCCCAGCACGCCGACCGGCAGCTCGACGTCCAGCGCCAGGCGCTCCGGCTGATGGAACAGGCGGTGGCAGCGGGCTCGGCGAGCCCACGGGAGCTGGCCTTCCTGCGCGATCGCACCCTCGTGAACGAAGGACGCAAGCAGATCTACGGCACGCAGATCGCCGGGATCCAGGACGGCTCGCCGATCCCGTGGCCCTGCGAGGACCCCGAGCGCATGGACGACCGGCGGGCCGAGGCAGGCATCCCACCGTTCGGCGAGTACGTCGCCCAGTTCTCGGTGTCCTGACTCGCCCCGGCCCCGCCCGGCGGATCACGCCTCGGCCCGATCCGGTCCGAGTCAGGAGGACAGCGTCTTGCTCGCCAGCACCCTCCCCTGGGCGTCGTAGGCGGCGAGTCGGATGCCGTCGAGCGGGTGCGCCGCCTTCGGGGCGTCGGGGCTCTTGCTACTGGGGCCCCAGACATAGCCGGTGGCGTAGCCCGGGTCGCCGGGGAGGGACGCGACGGTGGCCCAGTACGCTCGGCCCTCCACCTCCATGGTCATCCGGGCCACCTGCCCGGGCCCGTGGTAGACGAGGTTGTACAGGCCCTCGCGGTACTGCGGCGGGTTCCCGTAGTACTGCATGGTGATCTCGGTGGCGCCCGCCGCCCAGGAGTACCCGCTGCAGCCCGGGCCGCTGCCGTAGGCGGGAGCGTCGTGGACGCAGATCTCCTGGTCCTTCAGCTGCATCCACCAGTCCTGGCGGCCCAGCGGCAGCTGCGTGCCGGGCTCCACCACCACGGCCTCGGGAGCCGGCCCCTCCGGCACCTGCGGAGCCTGCGAGGCCGGCGCGACGGCCCGGGAGTCGTGCCGCTCGGACAGTACCGCCCCCGTGCCGGCCACCACCGCGAGCGCGGCCGCCACCGCCGACGCGCCCATCGCCACCCGGCGCCCGCGCCGCTGTCGGCGCACGTGAGCCCGCACGGGCCCGGCCGACCAGTCCGCCACCGCGACGCGGGCCGCCTCGTCCCGCAGAGCGCCGCGCACCATGTCCTCGGTGTCCCTCACTTGTTGCCCCCGTCCGTGCCGTCGATCGTTGAACCGGTACCCACCGCGTACGAGACCAGCGCCGGGTGGCCGCGCAGTTTCGCCAGGCCCCGACTGGCCTGGCTCTTCACGTTGCCCGGCGAGCAGTCGAGCACCTCGGCGACCTGGCCCTCGCTCATGTCCTCCCAGTAGCGCAGGACGACCACGGCCCGCTGGCGCGGCGGCAGCTCCGCCAGCGCCTGGAGCAGCACCGAGCGCTCCTCGACGCCGCCGTGCCCACCGCCCGCGGTGGACGCCCGGTCGGGAAGGACGGGCACGAGCAGCTGCCTGACGCGACGCCGCCGGTGACGGCTCAGGTTGTTGTTCACCAGCGCCCGGTGGATGTAGGCGTCCGGCTCCTCCAGACGGCTGATCCGGGACCAGTTCCTGAAGACCTTCGCGAAGGTCGCCTGCACCACGTCCTCGGCCTCGTGGTAGTCGCCCGTGAGCAGGTAGGCCGTGCGCACCAGCCGTCGCCAGCGCGTGGCGGCGAACCCCTCGAAGTCGAGCTCACGCGGGCCGGGGCCGCCCGCAGTAGCCGGTGCCGTCACGGGCCTCGGCCCGTCCTCCACCGGGATGTGCAATACGCTCGCGGTCATCCAAATCCTCTTCGCCTCCGCGCGACGACCCGATCGGACCGTCGCTCTGCCCTATTCACCGCCGCGCCGCCGCAAGGGTTGCACGGCACTGTCCGCGACTACGGGCTGCGGCTCACCTTCCGGGCGCTGTCGCCGTGACCCAGCGGCCCCCTGCCGGTCGGTCACGGCGACGGGGAGAACGGCACGCCCACACGGCCCCGCCCCGGCCGAACAGGCGCACGGGGGGTCCTCAGCTGCGGACGGGGACACGGCCGAGGGTGCGGACCGGGCGGGTGAGCAGGAGGGCGACGGCGGTGAGGAAGGCGACGACGACGCCCACCAGGAGGACCCGGTCGGTACCGAAGGCGTCCACGGCCGGGCCCGCCAGGGCGCTGCCGATCGGGTACATGCCGACGGATCCGGCGACCTCGTACGCGTGGACGCGGTTGAGGACCTCCCCCGGGACCTGGGTCTGCACGCTCGTGGCCCACATGACGCCCCAGACGCCGATGCCGACACCGACCGCGACCTGGGCGGCGGCGAGCGCCCAGACCGGCCAGCCGAGCACGATGCCGAGCGGATAGAGCGGGTAGGTCGTGATCGCCACGGCTCCGGCGGCGAGTGGGCGTCGCGGCTTGTAACGGATCGCCAGCAGGCCGCCCGCCACGGTGCCCGCGCCGAGGGCGGCGTTGAGCAGGCCGAAGGCGGACGCGCCGTACTCGGGCACGACGACACCGGCGGCCACCGTCAGTTGCGGCCCCCAGGAGAGCACCGCGAAGACCATCCAGATCACGATCACGCCCCAGAGCCAGGTACGGGCGCGGAACTCCCGCCAGCCGACCGCCAGGTTGTGCCACAGACCACCGCCGGACGGCGGGGCGGGCACGGCGCCGAGCCGCAGGGCCGCCAGGCACACCGCGCTCGTGCCGTAGGCGACGGCGGAGAGCGCCATCACCCAGCCGGTGGCCCCGAAACCCACCAGGACACCGGCCAGCGCCGGGCCGCCGAGCCCGGTGAGCGCCTCGGAGGTGCGCAGGATCCCGTTCGCGCCCTGCACGTCACGGGCCACCAGGGGGACGGTCGAGGCGGAACCCGGCTGGAACATCGCGTTGGCGGTGCCGGCCGCCACCAGGAGGGTGTACAGCTGCCAGAGGTGGTCGATGCCGTGGAGGAACAGCAGGGCGAGCAGCACGTGGGCGACGAGGTTGGCCAGGTCGGCGGCGATCATCAGCCGGCGGGCGGTGAACCGGTCGGCGAGCACCCCGCCGAACAGCACCAGGCCGGCGAACGGGCCCACCAGGAAGGCCATCGCGTACCCCGCGGTGTCCAGGCCGTACCCTCCGCTGAGCAGACCGGCCGAGATCGCGACCGGCAGCATGGCCCAGCTGAGCAGACCGGCGCTGCGGGCGGTGAAGTAGTAGCGGAAGTTGCGGGACCAGATCGCCGGTTCCCCGGACGGCCGGGCCACGGACCCGGGCCTTCCGTCCTCCGGTGCGCCGGCGGACGGTGCGCCGGAGAGGTGGTCCTGGATCTGTACGGATGTCGCCGCCGCTGGGTGGTCGGTGGTGCGGTCTGCCATGGCTGTTCAACCTCAGGTCGTGGGTCGGGCGGTGCGGGTCGGGCGGTGTGGGTCCGCGCCGGGCGGGACGGGTCTGTGCGGTCAGGCGCGGGCGGCGAGCTCCGCACGCAGGGCGGCGTTCTCCTGCTCCAGCCGCGCCAGGCGGTCGCGGACCGGGGCCAGGGCACCGGCGAGCTCGCGATCGCTGAAGCGGGGGGTGATGTGGTTGGGGCAGTTCCAGGCGGTGGCCTCGACCCGGATGGTGACCAGCTGCTCGACCGTGCCCTCGGTGCGCGGCGAGTCCAGGCGCTCGGCGAGCACGGGGTCCTCACCGGGCAGGACGGCGCTCGCACGGCCGAACAGCTTGAGGCGGGTCTGCCGGGCGTGGTCGATGAAGAAGAGCGCCACTCGGTCGTCGCCGCGCAGGTTGCCGGTGGTGATGTACTGCCGGTTGCCCCGGACGTCCAGGTAACCGAGCGTGAACGCGTCCAGGACGTGGACGAATCCGGGCGGGCCGCCCCGGAACTGGATGTACGGCCAGCCGGTCTCGCCCACGCTGGCGAACAGGAAGCCGTCGAGGCCACGGATGAAGTCGGCCTCGGACCCGGTGAGCGGCTCCGGCTGCTCGGCCGGGTCCCGCAGCCGGCGGTCGGCCGCCGTGGCGCTGCCCATCTGCTGCTGTACCCGGCGCACCGGGGCGGTGTACGCGAGGCGGTCGAAGCGGCTCATCCGACGCTCCCCGCGCGGGATTCGGTCCGGGGGCCGGTCGAGGTACCGGTCCGGGGGCCGGTCGAGGTACCGGTCCGGGGGCCGGTCGAGGTACCGGTCCGGGGGCCGGTCGAGGTACCGGCCGGGGCGGCGGTCCGGGAGCCGCGCCGGGCTGCGGGGCGGGGTGCTGGGGGCTGCGGCAAGGTGTCACCTCGTGGGTCGGCGGTCGGGGCAGGTCGGCCGGGCGCTCGGGGGCGGAAATCGTCCGACGGCGCGGGAACGGCCCTGCGGTGCGACCACCGTACGGAGCCCGCCTGGTCAGGCACCTGCATCCCGGCCAGAGGACCGCGGCCCTGCGGACCGCCCGGAACAGAACGGCCGCACCCCCGCCGACCTGTGGTTCTGCCGGACGGCAGCGGTCAGGACCGGCCCCACCGGCAGAACTACGGGAACTGCCGCAACCGGTCCTCCTGCCGCCGGGCCACCGACAACAGCCGCCCCACGCCCGGCGGACCCGTCCTGCCTGTACTCAGCGGATCCGGGCCGCGCCCGTCGCCCGGGAGAGCCTCAGCGCCTCGCGCCAGTGCCCGACCGCGCCGCCCGGCTCGCCGAGCACCGACCGCGCCCGGCCGAGCACCAGCCGGGCGCGCGCCTCGCCCGGGCGGTGCCCGGTCGCACGGTGCAGGGCGAGCGCCTCGTGGCCGTGCTCCAGGGCGGTCCGCGGCTCGCCGAGCCGCACCCGTAAGCACGCCAGGACGGTGAGCGCGCTGCCCTGGAGCATCCGGAACCCGCAGGCACGGCCGAGCGCGACGGCGCGTTCCGCAGTCTCCAGGGCGGCCTCCGGTTCCAGGTACGCCTGGGCCGTGGCGAGCCCGACGAGGGCGGCGGTCTGCCGGAAGCCGTCGTTCGCGGCCCGGGCGAGGCGGAGCGACTCCCGGTAGCTGCCGGCCGCGTCGGCGAAGTCGTGGGCGCGCTCCTGCACGCAGGCCAGTGCGAGGAGGGCGTCGGCCTCCGGCGCCCGGTCCGCCAGGGCCTGGGCGGCGGCGAGCGCGGTGTGGGCCAGCAGCCGTCCGGTGGAGTGGTCGCCCAGGTCGGTGTAGGCGCCCGCGAGGCAGCTCAGCGCCGCGCTCTCACCGTGCCTGTGACCGTGCTTCAGGTGGACCGGAAGGGTCTCGCCGAGCACCCGGACCGCCTCGCCCGGACGCCCCAGTGCGCGGTGGACGACGGCCAGGGCCGTCCGGGCGACCGCCTCCTCGCCGACCGATCCGGACGCCCGGAGCAGCCGGGCGGCGTGCGCGAAGTGCCCGGCGGCCTCGTCGAGCCGGCCGAGCTTCCAGCAGACCTGCCCGAGATCGGCGAGCTCTTCGGCGACCCCGGGTCCGCTGTCGCGCCCGCCGAGCGCACGGGCCTGCACGAGGTGCTCGTACGCCGCCAGGACGGCGCCGTTGTCGTGGTGGGCGGCGCCGATGCGGCGCAGGGCGAGCGCCTCGCCGTCGAGCCAACCGGACTGCCGGGCGAGTTCCAGTGCCCGGCCGACCAGTTCCATCGCCCGCTCGTTGTCGGCGAGCACCCCGTGGCACTCGGCGCGCCGCAGCTGGGCGGCGGCCTGGGCCCGGACCTCACCGTCGGCGACGGCGGCGAACAGGCTGGCGGTGGCGACCTTGAGGCAGTCGCCCGTGTACATCCCCGCCGAGAGGTAGCCGTGGAGGCTCTCGGCCAACCGCCAGGCGACGGCGGTGAATCCCGCGCCGGACGCCTCCAGGACGGCGCCGGCCAGGTTCTCCCGCTCGCTGTCCAGCCAGTGCGCGGCCTGACCGTGGTCCGAGATGGCCGGGGCGGCGACGGGTCCGGACGCGGGGACCGGGGCGAGGGCGGGCACAGACGGGGTGACCGGGGTCGGCGGCGCCGCCGGGAAGGCCGTGGGGGCGGACGGGCCCGCGGCCGGCTCGGCGGGGTAGAGCAGCCGGGCCGCGGCGTCGGTGTGGTCGAGGTACCAGTCGAACAGCCGCTGGCGGGCCGTGTGTGCCTCCTCCTTGCCGACCAGCTCGCGGGCGTAGGAGCGCAGCAGGTCGTGCAGCCCGAAACGGCCGGCCGCCCGTTCCTGCACCAGGTGGGCGTCGGCCAGGGCGACCAGCAGTCCGGCCGATTCGGCCGGGGCGGCGTCCGCCAGCGCGGCGGCGCCGTCCACGGTGAGGTCCGGTCCCGGCATGAGGCTGAGCAGCCGGAACATCCGCCGGACCGGCGCCGGGAGGGCGCTGTAGGAGAGGTCGAAGGCGGCTCGTACGGCCGAGCTCCGGTCGCCTTCGACGTGGAGCCGGCTGAGCATGTCGTCGCCCGCCAACTCGGCGTACTGGTCGGCGATCGTGGCGTTGCGGGCCACCAGGTTGGCGCCCGCGATCCGGATGGCCAGCGGCAGGCCGCCGCACACCCGCACCAGCTCGCGGGCGGCCTCCTCCTCGGCCGCGACGTTGCAGTCGCCGATGGTGCCGCCGAGCAGCCGACGGCCCTCATCGGGGTCGAGCACGTCCAGGGCGAGCCGGCGGGCACCGTCGCTCGCGACCAGCCCGGCGAGCCGGCTGCGGCTGGTGATCACCACCGCGCTGCCCTGGGCACCCGGGATCAGCGGCCTGACCTGCTCGGCGTCGCGCGCGTCGTCCAGCAGGACCAGCATCCGCCGGTCGGCGAGCAGGGTGCGGTACAGCGCCGCGGCCTCGTCCTCGTCCGGGGGCAGCCGGTGCGGCGGGGTACCGAGGGCCCGGAGGAACTGTGCGAGGACGTCGCCCGGCCGCAGCGTCGGGAGCCGGGAGCGTCCGCGCAGGTCCACGTAGAGCTGGCCGTCCGGGAAGTGCTCGCGCCGGGTGTGCGCCCAGTGGATGGCGAGGGCGGACTTGCCGACGCCGGGCGCGCCGACCACGGCCACCATCTGGGGACGGCGGGCCGGGTCGGGGTCGACGAGGGCGTCCAGGTCCAGGATCTGCCGCTGCCGCCCGATGTGGGGCCCGGTTCTGGCGGGCAGTTGGGCGGGTGCGGGGTGCGGGACCGGCGGTGTCCGGAGGCCGGCCACGACGGCGTCCCCGGGTACCCCGAGCTGCCCGGGGAGCTCGACACCCTCGACACCCTCGGGGCGCTCGGGGCGGGGAGGGGGGCCAGGGAGCCCGGGGTGCCGGTGGTCGGGCGGCAGTTGGCGGCGCAGCACCCGCAGATGGGCGTCACGGACCTCCGCGCCGGGCCCGACCCCCAATTCCTCGTCCAACCGGGCCCGCAGGCGGTCGAACACCCGGAGCGCGGCGGCCTGCTCCCCGCTGCCGGCCAGGGCGAGGATCAGCCGGGCGTGCAGGCCCTCGTGCAACGGCTCGGCGTGCACCAGATCCCCCAGCACCGGGACGGCCTCCCCCGCGCGCCCCAGCAACATCGCGGTGTCCGCGTGCGACAGCGCCGCCGCCACCCGCCGTTCATTGGCCGCGACCGCGGCCGGGTGCTGGCGCAGCACCAGGTCCGCGTCCGCGAGGACCGGGCCGCGCCAGCACCGCAGCGCCTGTGCCAGCAGCTCGTACCCGGTCTCCCGCTCCGGCCCGCGGTGGACGCGCTGCGCCCGGTCGACCAGCTCGTCGAACGCGCCGAGGTCGATCCGGCTCCGGGAGTCCTCCAGCCGGTAGCCGGTCGGCGTGCGGACGACGGCGGGCCGCGGTACGGCGCGGTGGCCGTCCGGTTCCAGGAGGTGGCGCACCTGGCTGACGTAGGTGTGCACCAGGCTCTGCCGGGACCCGGGCGGCCCGGACGGCCAGAGCGTGTCGGTGATCTCCTGCTGGGTGGCCGGCTCGGGGTGTTTGAGGGCGAGCAGTCCGAGCAGCCGGCGCAGCATCGGGCTGGTGACCGGGACGGTGACCCGGCCGCGCCGGAGGTCGAGCGGGCCGAGGATCAGCAGGCGCGGCCGGAGGGCTCCGCGCGGCGCGGCGTCGCCGGCGGCGGCAGACAGCCCGTCCAGCTCGCGGTCGGTCAGCCCCAGCACCTCCGCCAACCGCTGGAGGGTACGCGCCTGCGGCCGCTGGACCCGGCCGTGTTCGATGTCGCGCAGTGCCCGCGTACTGATCCCGGCCCTCGAAGCGGCGTCCTCCTGGCTGAGCCCGGCGCGTCTGCGGAACGAGCGGAGCCTCGGACCGTACGGACCCGGCTCGCCCGACGGACCGTCCAGGGCCGGCCCGGTGGCCGTCACCCTCTCCGACATGACATCCCCTCACCCGCCGGCCACACACCACCGTCCCCCGGACGGCGGCAGGCGAAGGACGCGCGCGGCCGCTACCGCGGGAGACCTCGGCCATGATCAGTCTGGACCAGACCATTGCCCCGGACAAGGGACGTCCGCCACGATCCCGCCGGGATCACGGGTTCGGACGGCGCTCGGTGAACACCAACAGGTTCTGGATGCGCCCGTGCTGCCCGCCGCCCGTTCCGGGGGCCTGCGGAATCGCCGCCAGGCGGCGGGGCGACATCGCGCGTCGTCACCGGCGCAGCGGCCCCGGGCCGTCACGGAGGGCCCGGGTCCGTCACGGAGGCCCGGGGCCGTCAACGGGTGAGCAGGGCGCTGACGGTCTTGCCACCGGCGTCCCGGTGGGTGACGGCGGTGGTTCGGGCGAGGCGGTTGACCATGGGCCAGCCGAATCCGCCGGTGCCGTCGTCGAGGTCGGGGGTGCGCATGCGCGGGGCCTGCGGGCTGTGATCGTGCACGGCCACTTCGACGCTGTCCGTGTAGGCGGTCAGTTCCAGGGTGAACGTGCCGCCGCCGTGGCGCAGGGCGTTGGTGACGAGCTCCGAGACAACGAGGACCACGCTCTCCGCAGCCCCGGGAGCGGGCACCGGCACAAGGCTCCCGAGGAATCTGCGCGCGCGCTCGCGCGCACCGGCGACGGACGAGGCGGAGTGGAGGGCTTGGACCTCGACGCACATCAGGTCCATCAGGTCACCTCTTCCTGGGGCGACAGCCCCGCTCCGGCCTACCCGGCCCTTGTTCCCCGGTATCGCAGCACCAACCCTTCCACGGCGATCATTCGGACCGAACCCGTCTCTCCCCGGGCTGCGGGCCGCCGAGCGGTGGGGTCGGGACGGCGGGACGGGTCGTGGAGGTCGCGCTGGTTCAGGGCCCAGCGAGTGCCCCGCCCCGCCCCGCCGTCCGGTCGTCCGGCCGGCGACGCAGGGGTCACATCCGAGGGAGGGGGTGGGACCCGACGCTCGCGCGTCGGGTCCCACCCCCTCCCTGGATGCGGATGTTCCTACCGGTCACCAGCGGTACCAGCGGTGACGGCGGCCGGAGGAGTGCGTGCCGCGGGCGACGAACCCGACCAGCCAGAGCACCAGGACGACGACGGCCACCCACCAGAGGATCTTCACCGCGAACCCCGCCCCGAACAGGAGCAGAGCCAGCAGCAGGACGAGGAGAAGCGGAACCATGAGTCGACCTCCGTAGTCAGTGTCGGAGGACCGGCTGCCCCGCCGAACAGCTCATATTCCTGGGAATCTTTCCGCCCGACGAGGGCAGACGACCCCACGTCAGCACCGAACCACCACGTCGAGGAGATCACGATGAGCACCGGCGACAAGATCGAGAACACCGGCGAGAAGGCCAAGGGCGCGATCAAGGAAGGCGTCGGCAAGCTGACCGGCAACAAGCGCCTGGAGAACGAGGGCAGGACCGACCAGGCCAAGAGCGACGCCAAGCAGGCCGGCGAGCACCTCAAGGACGCCTTCAAGCACTGAACGTCCCACGAGACACATCGTGGTGGCGGGCCCCGACCAGACCCAAGGCCGGGGCCCGCCACCACGTCCGCGGTCCGGACGGGGCTCCGGGCCGGGTCGCCGGGTACAGTCGCCTAGCCGTTCAGCCCCGCCGTTCGGCCCGCGCCGAACCGGGCGCGGCTACCGCCGACCGTTTCCTTCTCGTCCGGGCCAGAGGATGTCATGATCAGTACACAGGAACCGCCCGAACCGGATTCGAGGGTTCTCGGAGCCCCGGGCCTGCCGTCCGCCGAGGAGCCTACGGCGCGGATACGCCGGCGCCTGGAGCGCCTGATCGGGATCGCGGCGACCGAGGGCAACGCACTGACGCCGTTGCGCAACGGGGACGAGATCTTCGCCGCCATGCTGGCCGGGATCCGCCGTGCCCGGCACACGGTGGACATGATGACGTTCGTGTACTGGAAGGGCGACATCGCCCGTGACTTCGCCCAGGCGCTCGCCGAGCGGGCCCGGGCCGGCGTGCGGGTGCGGCTGCTGCTGGACGGCTTCGGCAGCCGGCTGATCGAGGCGGATCAGCTCGGCGCGATGGAGCGGGCCGGCGTACAGGTGGCCTGGTTCCGCAAGCCGCTGTACCTATCGCCGCTCAAGCAGAACCACCGCTGCCACCGCAAGGTCCTCGTCGTCGACGAGGAGAGCGCGTTCACCGGCGGGGTGGGAATCGCCGAGGAGTGGTGCGGCAACGCGCGCAACGAGCACGAGTGGCGCGACACGCACGTGGAGGTCCGCGGGCCTGCCGTGGACGGTCTCGCTGCGGCGTTCGCACAGAACTGGGCGGAGTGCCACGACGAGCTCTTCGACGAGCGCGACCGGTTCATCGACCACCGCCCGCAGGGCGACGCGATCGTGCAGGTCGTACGCGGCTCGGCCAGCTTCGGCTGGCAGGACATGCAGACCCTGATGCGGGTCATGCTGGAATCCGCCGAGGAACGCTTCCGGCTCTGCACCGCGTACTTCTCCCCCGACACCTACTTCATCGAGCTGCTCTGCGCCACTGCCCGCCGCGGAGTGGAGGTGGAGATCCTGCTGCCGGGACCGTTCACCGACAAGCGGGTCTGCCAGCTGGCCGGCCAGCACCACTACGAGGCCCTGACCGCCTGCGGCGTGAAGATCTACCAGTACCAGCCGACGATGATGCACGCCAAGGTCATCACCGTCGACCGCGTGGCCTCGCTGATCGGGTCGACCAACTTCAACCGCCGCTCCCTCGACCACGACGAGGAGGTCATGCTCGCCGTCCTCGACGCGCGGTTCACCGCGCTCCTCGACCAGCACTTCGAGGAGGACGTCGCGCTGAGCGAGCCGATCAGCGCCGGCCGGTGGAAGAGGCGGCCCGTCCTGCAGCGGGCCCGCGAACTGGCCGTCCAACCCATCCGCCGGTTCCTCTGACCCCCGCGCACGCCCGGCCCGGTCCCGTTCCAGCCGTCCGTTCCAACCGCCCGTTCCACGGCACTTCGGACGGCGCCGGTGTCCGCCGGACCTCGTCCGGGGTGCATCTCCGCTGCCTCGGGGCCGGGACGTCCGGGACGCCGTCGCGGCCGGCGACCGACCGGGTCGGCCTGTCCAACTACCCGAGGGGGCAGGGTGGTTCCCCGTCGGACAGGGCGTCGCTACCCCCGGGCCACCCGGTTCGGGCCGGGCCAACTGCCGAGGGACGCGCGCAGCGAGCAGTGGTGACACTGCAGAACCGCGACCGACTCCCGGGAACGGATCACTGCGAGGGCCTTCGCGCACCAGCCCGCCGACAGGGCGGACGCGGCGAGAGCGGCAGCCGCGGCGTTCGGGTTTCCCCGGAGAAGGAGTTCGACGCCCATGACCGCGAGGACCACCGCGGCCAGGAACCGGACAACACCCCTGCCCCGGGCGACCGGCCTGCGGTTCTCCCGGAACACGCTGACGTCCGCCGCCTCCTCACAACGCGGGCAGGTCGTTCCGTGCATGCCGGCAGAGCCGGCCGGAGTGGCGCCGGCGCCCGTTGCTGTCATGCGAACACCATAGGCCAGCCGGCTTCGTTCGAGCAGGTCTCGTAGTCGTGGAAGGTCACGTGCCCGCACTGCTCGCCGGTGGCCTGCTCGTACGCCTCCTCGTGGATGCAGAGGACGGCCTCGGCGTGCAGGTCGGTGAAGGGGGCGAAACGCTCGGGGTGGCCGAGGACGCTCTCGTAGGTGCGGCGGCCGGCGGCGACGACGGCGGCACGCGAGTAGAGGAAGCCGTCGTCGGACTGGGGGAAGGGGGAACCGCCCGGCTCGGTCATGCCGAGGACCGGGAGGGTGCCGAACTCCGCGCGGTCGAGGGTGAAGAGCGCCTCCGCGATGCGCTCGCCGAAGCCGAGGATCTGCTCGACCGGCTCCTCGGCAAGGACGGCGGCGAGGTCCTCGCAGGCGTCGTCCAGGTCGGCGCAGTTCACGCGGCCGCCCTCGGCCACCCCGAGCCGTTCGACGAGCTGCCAGAAGCGGTCCCAGGACATGGCGGGCCGGTACTGCTCGGAGACGGGGTTCACGGGGCGCGCTTCGCTCTCGGTCGGGCTGTCGGGCTGTCGGGGTGTTCCGGCACAGATCCTGCCACGTCGGTCCGACAGGCCGGGGCACGGTGACCGGAGCCCGGCCTCGACGCCCCGGCGTTCCTCGGCCGCACGACGTCCTCGAACTCGCCCGGACCGGCCGAGGAGACGAGCTCACCTGCTACCGGACCGAACACCGGGAAGAACATCACTCACAGATTCGAGTGTGTGCCGGTCCCGAGTCGTAGCGGTCGAGGAATTCGTGCGCCGGAAGGTCGAGTGCATGCAGCACGGAGAACACTTCCGTACCTGCGCCCACCTCCTCGTCGCCGTCGCAGATCCGGTAGACCTGCACCATGTCGAGGACTTCGAAGCCGCCCTCCCCTGCGTACTCGGCCGATTCCCGCTCGGCCAGTTCGACCGCCTCGTCGAGCGACCGCGCCCGGAACAGCACGACAC
Organism: Streptomyces sp. BE303; assembly: GCF_036290945.1. Lineage (NCBI taxonomy): Bacteria > Bacillati > Actinomycetota > Actinomycetes > Kitasatosporales > Streptomycetaceae > Streptomyces > Streptomyces sp. BE303. Next base: position 11,816 of record NZ_JAQYWZ010000593.1, on the reverse strand, counting down.
GTTCCTCGTAGGGCCGGTTCTCCGAAGTCGGCCATCGATAGAAGGTTCTGGCGCCGTACCAGGCCTTCGGCTCATACGTCATTGCCGGGCCGCCGCATCCCTTCTCACACCAGACCACGATCACCGCAGAGGAAGATCTGCTTTCGCATCGGACCCTAGACCAATCGAGACGCCGTGTCGCCGGGAATCTCCGTCGGTCCGGCCCCGCCTCCGACGGAGGCCACCGCACTTCACGTGTGCGCGATCACGAGGAGGACTCTCCGCCTTCCGCACCGACGGGTTCGCGGCTCCGGCCCCCCGTGGACCGCGGACGTACGCGACCTCGCAGCCCGTGCGGCTGCGACGGAGCGGGACCACTCCACCGGCCTGCCACCTAGGTTGCGGATTCAAACCCACTACCGCTAGCGTTCCGCCCCGTGGACATAGTTGGAATATCAAACCCAGTAGGCGCACCGACCGACCGGGACCGGCCCCACCGCCGAGCCGCGTTCCTGGTGGTCGCCGCCGCGGTCTTCGTCTCGAACCTCGACCTGTTCATCGTCAACGTCGCCGTCCCGGCGATGCAGCAGCACTTCCACGGCAGCAGCCTGGCCACCCTGTCCTGGGTGCTGAACGGCTACGCCATCGTCTTCGCCGCGCTGCTGGTCCCCGCCGGACGGCTGGCGGACCGCATCGGCCACCGGACGGTGTTCCTCGCCGGACTGACCGTCTTCACCATCGCCTCCGCGCTCTGCGCGCTCGCCCCGTCCGTCGGTTGGCTCGACGCCGCCCGGGTGGTCCAGGCGGCGGGCGCGGCCGCGCTGATGCCGACCTCACTGGCGCTGCTGCTGGATGCCACTCCCCCGGCCGAACGCCCCGGCGCCGTCCGGGCCTGGGCCTCGATCGGCGGGATCGCCGCCGGACTCGGACCGGTCCTCGGCGGACTGCTGGTCGAGACCGACTGGCGCTGGATATTCCTCGCCAACGTCCCGGTCGGCATCGCCGCCGTCGCCGCAGGGGCCCGCGTACTGCCCGGGCTGCGCGGCAAGGAGGACGGACCACTGCCTGACCTGTTCGGCGCCGGACTGCTCACCGCCGCCATCGCCACCCTCGCCGTGGCCCTGGTCAAGGGCGACGAGTGGGGCTGGGGCTCACCCCGAGTCCTGGGCAGCCTGCTCGCAGCCGCCCTGCTGACCGGCTGGTTCCTGCGCCGCTCGGCGCACCACCACGCCCCCATCATCGAACTGCCCCTGCTGCGCGTGCCCAGCTTCGCCGCCGCCAACACCGCAGCGCTGCTGTTCACCCTCGCCTTCGCCGGCATGCTGCTCACCTCGGTCCTGTGGTGCCAGCAGGTCTGGGCGTACTCGGCGCTGCGCACCGGCCTCGCCATCGCCCCCGGACCGCTGCTGGTACCGCCGGTCGCGCTGGGCAGCGCCGCGCTGGTACGCAGGCTCGGCCCCGGACGGCTGGCCGCGCTCGGCACCCTGCTCTTCGCCGCAGGCATCGGCTGGTGGACCGCCACCATCGGAGTCCGGCCCGGCTACACCACCGAACTGCTGCCCGGACTGCTGCTCACCGGCCTGGGCGTGGGGCTGACCCTGCCCACCCTCGTCGGCTCCGCCGCGGCGGCGCTGCCGCCCACCCGCTTCGCCACCGGCTCGGCGATCACCACGATGGCCCGGCAGATCGGCGCGGTGGTGGGCGTAGCGCTGACGGTCAGCCTGATCGGCACCCCCGACGGGCCACAGGCCGCGCTGGACGGCTTCCGACGCGGCTGGGCGGCCGTGATCGTGGCAGCACTGCTCGCCTGCACGGCCGCCCTGGTACTCGCCGCCGCCCAACGCCGGGCCGCAGAGAAATAGCCGCGCCCCCCGGGCGGTACAGCTTTCTCCCGCCCGGGGTCGACCGGCTGGGACGACCGTAGGGAGATCAGGGATCTCCGACGCTGCTCCACGCGCCGAACGAGCCGTCCGTCCGCTGCCGGTTGTGGTGGAGACGGCCGTCCGGGCCGAGCACCACCAGGTCCGTGAGGCCGTCGCGGTCGATGCCCGCGGCCGGCACGCCGATGACGAAGCCGCCGAGGTCGGTCCAGTCACCGAACCGGCCGTCGGTGCCCTGGCGGTTGACGCTGAGCCCGCCGTTCCTGTTGCGCACGGCCACCACCGTTCGCCGCTCGGTCGTGGCGCCCGGGGACACGACGGCCGGTTCACCGGTGCCGCCGTGATCGGGTCCGTTGCCGACCGGCCCGGCCCCGGGCGTCCACCGACCGTCCGGGGCGGCCTGGACGAGGCTCATCGTGTAGGAGTACGCGTTCCGCCCGGGCACCGGGTCGGTACCCGAGACCTGCCGGTAGTACAGCGCCAGTCGACCTCCGGACGTCGTGGCCGCGCTGATGCCGCCGACCGGGGCGATGTCGGGGAAGTCGCGGTCGAGGACCAGGGCACCGTCGGGCTCGGGCTGGGACCAGTGCAGCACCCTCGGGCGCGAGGCGGCTTTCACGGTGACGGCGAACACCTCGATCCGACCGTCGTGGGTGGTCACGGCCGTGGGTGCGCCCTGCACTCCGGTCCCCCCGAGCTCGGCCCAGTTGCTCCATGCCCCGTTCGGTGCGGTCTGTCCCTTGGTGCTGATGCCGCCGCTCCGGTTGCGGACGAACATCTGCAGCCGTCCGTCGCCGTCGGCGGTCACGACGGGCACGCTCACCTGGAGGGCGCGATTGGCGAGCTTGGAGGTCTGCGGGCCCGCGACGACGTCGGGGCTGCCGTGGCTGTGCCAGACCCACCCGCCGGCGGGACCCTGCACACAGGAGACGATCTCGCCGGTGTCCGAGCGCTGGCCGAACACCTCCAGCCCGCCGTCCTGGCGGCGGGCCACCGTCACACCGGCCGCCAGCGGCCCCCCGGGGCCGCCGTCCACGACCGGGCCCTGCCACGTCTTGTCCGCGTCCTCGGCCCACTCGTGGAGCGAGCCGCTCTCCACCGCGAAGGCGTGCAGCGCGCCCGTGCGGTCGGCGGCCACCGCCTGGGTGGAGCGCGGGTAGCGCAGGTACTGTCTGGATTGCCAACTCGCGTACGGGCTCACGGCGAAGGCCGCCCCGGTGGGGATGTTGGCGTCCCGCTCGGTGTAGGTACGGAAGGTGGCCTGCTTGGTGGCGGTCTCCGTGAAAGGGAGGACGGCCGGGGAGGACCAGGTGTTGTAGTCGCGGTAGTGCTCGACCACCACCCCCCTGCGTCCGGTCGCCGTGTAGGCCGCGACGGCCGCGTCCGCGAACCACGCGGCGGAGATGTGGTCCGGGTGGTCGTGCTCCGCGTGGTGGTTCCAGAGCGTCGGATCCGGCGCCGGATCCTGCACCCGCACCAGCGTGGGGTCCTGGTCGACCAGCACGGCCCGCAGGACGTCGATGAGCCGCGCACCGTTGTAGGCCTGCGGCCACAGGGTGGCGGGCCCGTCCATGTCCAGCGTCGTCGTCTCGGCGGGCTCGGCGCTGTCCCGACTCTCCCACAACCGGCGCAGGGCGTTCCCGCCCAGGTAGGCCGAATCCGCGTACTCGGGGAGGCTGAGGAAGACGAGCTGCAACGACCGGTCGGCCCGCAGGGTGAAGCGCTCGGCGACCGGACCGCCCGGCACGGGCCGGTAGTCCTCCCGGTCCCAGCAGGCCGCCCCCGGATCGTCGGCGCAGCCGCCGGCCCCGGTTCCGGCCGCCTCGCCCGCCATACGAGCGTAGGCGAGCCGGATGCCGTCCTGCCGGTGGGCGGCATACGCCGCCCCGGCCCCGGCGGCGCCGCCGGTGATGTAGACGGTGGTCACCTCGAAGCCGGCCCGGATGCTGCTGGACAGGTCCGGATTCATGAAGAGCAGGTCGTCGTCCTGATGCGCGACGATCTGGACGACCGTCGCCGGCCGACCGTCGGGGCGCGCGGTCGGCGACCCTGACGCGCCGTCCGGTGCGGAGGACGGTGCGGGCGGGACAGTCCACGTCTGCGACACCGCGACGACCAGGGCCACCGCAGCCGTCGTTACCCGCCCCACCCTGTACCCCGTTCCCCGCAAACGCCGGATGCGTCCGCCCTCGGGGCGTTGACCGGGGGAATTATCGCATTGTCGTCAGGCGCGAAAGCCGCCGGCCGCCGGTACCGGGTCGGCGCGGGTCCGCCCCCCCATCCGGAATGCCGGGCCGCCTCGGCGTCCGGTGGTCTCCCCGCCGGGGCGAGTACGAGGTCACACGGATGCTGGTGCGGTTCGGTGTGCGGGCTGCCCCGATCTGTCTGTTGCGGGGGCCGGTTCGGACACCTCGAAAGGCGAGGGAACGGGGAAGTAGTCCTGGAGGAAGCCCGTGACGGCCGCGTCCTGTTCCTGCGGCGACAGAAGGTCCCGGGTGCCGTCCGCGAGGCAGAAGTAGTCCGCCCAGCGTTCCTCCTGCAACTGTGCGAGCCCGGCGAGGTCCTCGGTGCTGTCGGTGACGAAGTAGCCGTCGTAGAGGTGTCCTTCCACGGTGCGGGCGGTCGCATGGGCGTAGTGGACCGCCAGGGTGACCGGGGCGAGGTCGGTGGCCGCCCGGAACGCCGAGCGGACGGTGTCGTGCAGCTCGGCCGCGAACCGCTCCGCGCTCTCTGCCAGCACACTGCGCAGCAGCGGGTGCGGGGCGTGCTTGAGGGTGCGCGGGTAGGTCTTGCCCACGGCGGTGGCCAGGGTCGTCCGGGTGTTCTTCTGGGCGGCGGCGTAGACGGAGTCGTCCGGTGCGGCTTCGCCGGGCGGGATGATCCGGTTGTCCGGGAAGTACCTCGGCATGCCGTTGCCGAGGAAGAAGTCCTCAGGGACCAGGGCGCGGCCGAGGAAGACGTCGTCGTTGATGTAGAGGAAGTGCTCGGCGAGCTCGGGGAGGAGGTGCAGCCGGGTTTCGATGGCGTGGGAGTTGAACACCCCGTCGGCGCCGGTGCCGGAGAACAGTTCGCGGTGCGACACGACGGTCAGGCCCGGTCGGCCGGTGTCCAGCCAGTGCGGGACCTGGTCGTCGGTGACCAGGAAGATGCGGCGGATCCACGGCGCGTGGGAGGCGAGCGCGCGCAGGCAGTACCTGAGTTCGTCGCGGTTGCGGAAGCGCTGGTCGGCGTCGCCCGCGATGCCGCTGGCGGCCACGCCGTCCTCCGGCGCGATGGGCGCGGCGGTGTGGGCCAGTCGGGCTCGTGCGGCGGCCCGGCGTTCCTGCCAGGCGGGGTCGGAGTCGTCCACCCAGGTGATCACGGCGTCGACCGGGAAGTCGACCTGGTCGGGCAGGGCGGTGGCGAAGACGTCGAGCAGTGGATAGGTCCGGCCGGCCACCGTGGCGGTGGCGGTGGCCGCGAGGGAGGGCACCCACCAGCCGAACGGGGTCTCGCCGATCGAGGCGATCGCGCCCGGCGAGGGGGCTGCGGAGTCCCAGAACTCGACGTCGCAGCCGATCTCGGGACCGTACAGCAGGGAGCCGACGGCGGCGGGCCGGTAGACCCGTACGCCCTTCACCCGGTCCGGGGGCGACTGCTCATCGGCATCCGTGTCCGCGTCCTGTCGGCCGTCCTCGTCGGCACCGGCGGAGGATGCGGTGTGGGCGGAGCCGTCCCGGGTGTCCGCAGTTGCCCGGGGCGGGGCCGGAGGCACCTCGAACGCGGTGAGGGCGCCGGGCAGTTGCTCGGCCAGGACGGTGCCCAGCGTACGGCCGTGTTCCAGCAGGTCGGCGTAGACCGCCTGGCCGGCGAACGCCGCGGCCAGGGCGCGAACCGCCGCCGCCCGGTCACCCGGCGCGATCGCCAGTCGGTGGCGCAGACGCCGGCCGGGCACCAGACCGTACGCGACGCCGGCCTCCTCCAGCGCATCGGCCACCTCGGCCAGGTTGCCGTTGCGGCGGGCGTCGGGCAACAGGTCCCTGTGCGACTCGACGACGTGGTCCCGGTACCGGGTGACGCCGGCGAGCGAGCCGAGCAAACTCCTCCTCACGCTCACGCCGTGCCCACACCATCAGATCCGGTGCCGTCAGCACGGCCGGTTCCCGGGGTTCTGCGGCTTCGGCGGCCTCCTCGTCCGGAATCTGCGATTCCTCCCGCTGCACGGCCTCGCCCACGGCGCCCTCCACCTGCCGCGGATCCACTGCTCCGGACTCGAACTGTGCGGTGGCGAGCGGGCAGGGAGGAGCAATGGTCAGCAGCGCGCGAACCGCCGAGGAGATGGATATTTGACGGATCGACATGCAAACTCTTTTCCCGGGAATCCCGCTGTCAGCTGCGGGATCAAAAAGGGATGCAGCATCAGGAATTCCTTCCTGCTCTGCATCGCAATGAGAGTGTCGGGAGTGGTTCGCACATGCCACACGACCATGAAGACAGCTCCTCCCCGGACTTTCTGGGCACGGGTGAAGCCGACGTGAAGGGATCGTACACGCCTGCACATCGATTACCTAGTCGAGTTGGCAAGGATCTGACAACCACTCGGCGCCGCTTCCGGCAGTGCAGGTGAATGCGATTAGTATGTCCGATATGGATTTGCTTTTCAGAGTTCATGATTGAGTGTCCAACTCGCAGCCATCGTGGGTAATCATGCGGATTGGGCCGTGGATCACCCCTTTGGGCGTTGTCGCCCCGCAGGGGGTAGGGGCCGCCGCAGGGCGGGGCGCGGCAGGCCGGGCGGCGCCGACGGCCGGGACACCGGACGCGGACGGCCACGCCGCTCGGCGCCGATCATCCCCGGCAGGACCCCGACAGACTCCGGCAGGCGCGGCAGACCCCGTCCGGACGACCTTGATCACGATCCGCAGCCGCCGTTCGGTGCACCGCACTTCAGGGCCCCCCGGTCACCACGGGCCGACACCACGGGCCGAAGACGCCGCCGTCGGGGCTGCGGTGCCGAGGTCACGCCGAGTGAACCGTGTCACGCCGGGTGGATGAGGCGGCTCTCGTAGGCGAAGACCACGGCCTGTATCCGGTCGCGGAGTTCGAGCTTGTGCAGGATGCGCCCCAGATGGGACTTCACGGTCGCCTCCGCGAGGTGGAGGGTGGCCGCGATCTCGGTGTTGGACAGGCCGCGGCCCACCTGGACGAGCACCTCGCGTTCACGGGCACTCAGCCGGTCCAGCCGCTCGTCGCACTCGGTGCTGCCGCCGTCGGGCAGGTGTGGGCGGAGGCTCTCCAGCAGGCGTCGGGTGATCCGCGGGGAGACCACCGCGTCGCCTGCGGCGATGCTGCGTATCGCGGTGAGGAACTCCTCGGGCCTGGTGTTCTTCAGCAGGAAGCCCGAGGCTCCCGCGTTGAGTCCGGCGAAGGCGTACTCGTCCAGGTCGAAGGTGGTGAGGATCAGCACCCTGGTCTGCGGGGAGACCTCGATGACCTGCCGGGTCGCCTCGATCCCGTCGGTCCCGGGCATCCGGACGTCCATGAGGACGACGTCGGGGCGCAGTTCCCGGGCGAGGCGGACGGCCTGGAGGCCGTCCGCGGCCTCGCCGACCGGTGCCATGTCGGGCTGGGCCTCCAGGACCGTGCCGAAGGCCATCCGGAGCAGCGCCTCGTCGTCGGCGATCAGGATGCGGATCGTCATGCGGACGCCGCTCCGCCGCTGTCGAGGAGGAGACGGGTGTGGACTCCCCAGCCGCCGCCCGGGAGCGGTCCGGCCCGCAGCCTCCCCCCGTAGGCGGTCGCACGCTCGCGCATGCCGGGGATGCCGTGGCCGGAGGGTGTCGCGGCGCGGGGCGGCCGGCCGGGACCGCTGTCCGTGACGTCCACGGTGACGGTCTCGGCCGAGCACTGTATCCGGACCGTCGCGTGGGTGCCGGTGGGGGTGTGCTTGAGGGCGTTGGTCAAGGCTTCCTGTACCAGGCGGTAGACGGCGAGTTGGGCGGTGGCGGGGATGTGGGTGTGGCCGCCCCGGACTTCGAGGCGGGTCGGCAGCCCGGCTGTGCACATCTGGTCCGCGAGGGTCTCCAGTTGGGCGATGCCCGGCAGCGGGTGGCGCTCCGCGTCCGGTTCGTCGGTCCGCAGGAGGCCCAGCGAGCGCCGCATGTCGGTCAGGGCCTGGCGGCCCGTCTCGGAGACCTGGAGCATCGCGGTGGTGGTCTTGTCGGGTGCCCGGTGCTGCGCGTAGACGGCGGCGTCGGTGAGCGCGACCATGACGGACAGGTTGTGGGTGACGATGTCGTGCATCTCCCGGGTGATGCGGGTCCGTTCCTCGGCCACGGCCAGCCGGGCCTGCTGTTCCTGTTCCTGCTCCAGGCGTGCGGCCCGCTCCTCCAGAGCCGCGAGGAAGGCGCGCGAGGTCCGCACGTTCACCCCGAGGACGGCGGCGGCGACGGCCATCGCGGTGAGCGCGACGAAGGGGGTGAGGAACGCGCCTTCCGAGGCCCAGCGCAGGCAGGCCAGGAGGGCGCCTGCCTCCACGACGGCAGCGGCGACAAGCGTGCCGCGCCGGCCCGTGTGCGCGGCCGCCGTGTAGAGGGCCACCAGCAGGGCGATGTCGGCGGGCAGTTGGACGTCCACCAGCAGTTGGACGAAGGCTGCCGCCGTCACGGCGCCGAACACGGTGAGCGGGGCCCGGCGTCGCCACACCAGGGGCAGCGCGAGGGCGGCGGTGAGGGCCAGGTCGGTCGGCAGTTCCTGCGGCGCACGGGTGGTGACGACGTTGAGGAGGAGGAGCGTCGGCAGCAGCGCGTCCCATGCCGTGGGCGGCAGCCGGGAGCCCCGGCGCCTGGCTGCCGTCACCGGTCGCTCCGCTCGTGCGGAGGTCGGGCCGGTGTCCCCGGGGGGCCGGGAGCCTGCCCGCGCCCGTCGCACCGGCACCCGGTCCCGCACCCGTACACGGTCCCGCACCTGGTCCCGGTCACGGGTGTGGTCCCGGTCCCGGTGGCGTACCCGGTGGGCCTTGCCGGGTTCCGCAGCCACCTCGGTCATCACACGTCCCTGTCGATTCGGCATCAAGGGCGGCCCCGGCCGGGGCCGCCGGCGCGCACCACCGGATCGGGGCGGGTCACGGGGAACGTGCGCCTCGCGCTGCCCGGCACGTACCGCAGCCCTGCCACCGTAGGCCGCCGGCCCCACGGAGCACATGAGTCCACCGTCGGAGGGAGCCGTGGCGACGTACGACCCCAGGAGGAGTCCCGTTACCTCCCGGGGTCGCAAAGCGGCCACCCGTCCGGCGTGCTCGACTGCTGCTCCGGTGGCACGCGGACCCGCCGCGGATTGCGACCCCGGTCGCACACGGCGGCGACCCGGGAGCGATGTGGCGACGCATGCCCGGCGCCGAGTATGGCCGGGTGAACGAGATCATCCCGGGGCTGAACATGTCCCTTCCGGAAGTCCTTGCCGTACTGAGTGCCGTCGTCCTGGTGGTGGCGCGCTGGATACCCCCCGCCGCCCGCCCACGCGTCACGATCGCGGCGGGCGCGCTCCTCCTGCTGTCCGCGACGGTCGTGAGTGCGGCGGGGATCCGCTGGCAGGTAGTGCCGGTCCTGGCGGGCGCCGCCCTCGCGCTGCCCTTCGCCGTCTCCCCCCTGCTACGACGCCGAACCGCCAGGCCAGCGTGGCGGGCCCGCTGGTGGCTGGCGTTGCCGGGATCGGCGGTCTGCATCGGTCTGATCTCCTGCGGCCCGGTGGCCGCCTGGGCCTTCCCCGTACCCGTGTTCCCCGAACCGTCCGGCGACTTCGCGGTCGGCACCCGCGTGGTGCAGTGGACCGACCCGCGCCGCCCCGAGACCTTCACCGCCGATCCGGACGACCTGCGCACCGTCGTGGTCCAGCTCTGGTACCCCGCCCGGAAGAGCCCCGCAGGGACGCAGCGCGCCCAGTACCTCGGACGCACGGAACAGGAGGCGCGCACCGTCTCCGACGCCCTCGCCCACGGGGTCGGCCTACCGGGCTTCCTGATCGACGGCGTTCCGCGCGCCCGCACCCATGCGGTCGTCGACGCCCCCGTCGAGGGTACGGGGGGACGGTTCCCCGTCGTGCTGTTCTCTCCCGGGTCGGGCGGCGTACGCACCCAGAACACCGCCTGGGCGGAGGAACTGGCCAGCCACGGCTATGTGGTCGCCGCCCTCGACCACCCGTACGACTCCTCCGCCGTCGTCCTCGCCGACGGCCGGACGATCACCACCGAGATCTCCTCCAGCGGCGACCGGGACAAGGACGAGGAGCTGGCCGCCGGCTGGACGGCGGTCCGGACCGCCGACCTCGGCTTCGTCCTCACCCGGTTGGAGGGTCTGGACCGGGGTGAGACCGCCGACCCGCTGAACGGACGTCTGGACACCGGCCGGGCCGCGGTGACCGGCCACTCCATGGGTGGCGCCGCCGCCCTGCAGGCGGCCCGGAACGATCGCCGGTTCGACGCCGTCGTCGATCTCGACGGCTACCCCCACGGCCCCACCTCCCCCTCGCTCACCCAGCCGGCGCTCGCACTCACCCAGGCCGTCACCCCCGGAACCGACTCGCGCTACCTCCCCCGCCTCACCGAGGCCCTCGGGTCCGCCACCGCGACGAGCTACCGGCTCACCGTCCCCGGCGCCGCGCACCTCACGTTCATGGACGGCCCCCTGTACCTGCCGCCCGTGCCCGCGATCGTCGGCTCCCTGGGCCGCACCGAGAGCCCGCGCATCGTCGCCGCAGCCACCCTCGCCTTCCTCGACACCGTCCTGAAGGAGAAGCCCGGCGACCTGGCGGGCGTCCTGCCGGCCTACGGCGACCTCACCGTCCACCGCCCCGTCCAGCGGCCCTGATCAGCCGTCGCCGGACACGTACGGCCTCCGGGCGAGAACGGAACGGGCCCGCGGCAACACGCCGGGCCCGTTCCCGTTCGTTCGTTCCCCCCGTTCCCGCCAGACCCCTTGGTCACCCTCGGGAATCACGACGAGCGCGCCGGGCAGAGCGGCACCACCCGGGTCGGGGGACACAGGTACCCCTGGTGGCACCGCGTACCGGCCCGGCTCCTGGGAACGGAGCCGGGCCGACGGTTCGGAGCGGGGCGGTTCGGGGCGGGCCGGCCCGGGGGCGCGGCGGTTCGGGGCGCTTGAGGTCGGGGCGGTCCGGGGGTCAGGACACGAGCTTGATGACCGCCTCGGCCGCGGCCTTGCCCGCCGCGGACACGATCGCCTTCACGAGGTCGCCGAGGGCTCCCGTGACGCCGGCCGCGAGGGTGTCCGTCGCATCCAGGTCGGCCTTGAAGGTGCCGTTGAGGATGCCGTCCCACTTCTCGGTGATCTGCGGGTTGTTGCCCACGAACGTGAAGTCGTCGTTGCGGTCCGGCGTGCCGAAGGGGAGGCCGGCGACGGTTCCCTCGGTGTGGCCGGAGTGCTGGAAGGTGAACACGGTCCCGTCCGGCGTCATCACGGCGGCGCTGATCGTGTAGTCGATGTTGTCGAAGCCGCTGTCGTGCGCGTGCGTGCTGAACGAGAAGAAGCCGTCCTGGCGCATCACGACGTGCGCCGAACCTCCGATCGCGATGTCGGTGGTGACGTCCTGGTCGAAGTTCCTGCTCGACGTGTCGTACCAGAAGTGGTCCCGGACGGAGGCGTCGCCACCGACGAACCAGAGCTCCATGCTCCCGGGGATCCGGGAGACGGCCGCGATGCCGCTGGTGACGGAGGCACTTCCGGGCGGGGCCAGCTCGAACCCCTGCCAGGCACTTCCCTCGTACCAGAACCGGTCCTGCACCGAGCCGTTGGGCCCGACGAACCAGACCTCCATACTGCCGGGAATCCGCGAGACCGCAGCGACACCGGTGTGGGTGGAGGCGCTACCGGCGGGAGCCAGCTCGAACCCCTGCCACGTGCCGCCCTCGTACCAGAACCGGTCCTGCACCGAACCGTTCCCGCCGACGAAGAAGACCTCCAT
>NZ_JAQYWZ010000592.1:0-304 GCF_036290945.1 Streptomyces sp. BE303 | reverse complement strand
GTGGTTTTTTTTTTTTTTTTTTGTTTTTTTTGTGTGTGGTTTTGTGTGTGTGTTTTTTTTTTTTTTTTTGTGTTGGGGGGGGTGGGTGTTTTTTTTTTTTTTTTTTTTTTTTTTAAAACAATTTTTTTTAATTTGTTATTGTTTTTTTTTTTGTATGGGGTGGTTTTTTTTTTTTTTGTTTTTTTTTTTTTTTTTTTTTTTTTGTTTTTTTTGTGTTTTTTTTATTTTAGTTTTTTTTTTTTTTTTTTTTTTTGTTGTTTTTTGTTTTTTTTTGTTTTTTTTATATTGTTGTTTGACCCCCCCC
>NZ_JAQYWZ010000591.1:0-290 GCF_036290945.1 Streptomyces sp. BE303 | reverse complement strand
GTTGTCGCTGGGTGATGCGGCGGTGTTGGTGGGGGCTCGGGCGCGGTTGATGCAGGCGTTGCCGGGTGGTGGGGCGATGGTGGCGTTGGAGGCGTCGGAGGAGGAGGTGCGGGCTGTTCTGGTCGCGGGTGTGGATGTTGGGGCGGTTTATGGTCCGTTGTCGGTGGTGGTGTCGGGTGACGAGGTGGGGGTGGAGGAGGTTCGGGGTCGTTTCGTGGGTCGTCGGTCGCGGCGGTTGCGGGTGAGTCATGCTTTTCATTCGGGGCATCTGGACGGGATGTTGGAGGAGT
>NZ_JAQYWZ010000590.1:0-6146 GCF_036290945.1 Streptomyces sp. BE303 | reverse complement strand
CGGCCTCCGGCTACCAGCTGCGCACCTTCGACCTCTCGGCCTACGCGGGCCAGTCGGTGACGATCAAGTTCACCGGCACCGAGGACGCCTCGCTGCAGACCAGCTTCGTGATCGACGACACCGCGATCGCCACGAGCTGACCCGGCGCCGGTAGACCCGGCAAGGCCAGGTAAGACAGGGGCAGGGCCCGGCGGCTTTCGGCCGCCGGGCCCTGTGGCGTACCCGGGCGGCGCCGTGAGTTCCCGGAAACCCGCCGGTCACGCCGGAGCAACCGGAGGGCAACACGAAACACGCGTGAAACGCGGCCGTCCGCGACCGGAAATCCGGCCTCGCCACACTTCCGGCACGCGCTCCGCCGCAGGACGGCGGCGGAAGATGCTGTCACAGGACCCCGCCGCAGGACCACGTCGCAGGACCCCCGGAGGTACCCCATGCCCCTGGCCGCCTTCCCGGCCGACCACCCGGCCGATCATCCGGTCGGCCACCTGGCCGCTCGTCTGGCCGACGCGCCGGCCGCCGGAGCGCCGCCCGTCATCGACACCGGCGACACCGCCTGGCTGCTCGCCAGCACCGCCCTCGTCCTGCTGATGACGCCCGGCCTGGCGCTGTTCTACGGCGGTATGGTCCGCACCAAGAGCGTGCTCAACATGATCATGATGAGCTTCGTCTCGATCGCCGTCGTCACCGTGGTCTGGCTGCTGGCCGGCTACTCGCTCGCCTTCGGCCCGGACGCCGGCGGCTGGGGCCTGATCGGCGGCCTGGACCACCTGGGGATGGCCGGGATCACCCCGTCCTCGGTCACCGGCCGCGTCCCCACCGTGCTGTTCGCCACCTTCCAGCTGACCTTCGCGATCATCACCGCCGCGCTGATCAGCGGTGCCATCGCGGACCGTGCCAAGTTCGGCTCCTGGGTGGCCTTCACCGCCGTCTGGACGCTGCTGGTCTACGTCCCCGTCGCCCACTGGGTGTTCGCGCCCGGTGGCTGGATCCTGTCGAAGCTCGGCGCGCTGGACTTCGCCGGCGGCACCGTCGTCGAGGTCAACTGCGGGGCGAGCGGCCTGGCCCTGGCGCTGCTGCTCGGCCCGCGGATCGGCTTCCGGAAGGAGGCGATGCGCCCGCACAACCTGCCGCTGGTCCTGCTCGGCGCCGGCCTGCTCTGGTTCGGCTGGTTCGGTTTCAACGCGGGCTCGGCGCTGGGCGCCAACGGGCTGGCGGCCTCCGCCCTGCTCAACACCCAGGCGGCCGGCTGCACCGGGCTCCTCGGCTGGCTGATGGTGGAGAAGCGGCGGGACGGCCACGCCACCACCCTGGGCGCGGCCTCCGGCGCGGTGGCCGGCCTGGTCGCCATCACGCCGTCCTGCGGCAGCGTCGACCTGCCCGGCGCCCTCCTGATCGGGCTGGCGGCGGGAACGGTCTGCTCGTACGCGGTGAGCTGGAAGTTCCGCTTCGGTTTCGACGACTCGCTGGACGTGGTGGGCGTGCACTTCGTGGCCGGGGTGATCGGCACCGCGCTGATCGGCCTGTTCGCCACGGCCACGATGACCGGCGGCCCGGCCGGGCTCCTGCACGGCGGCGGCTTCGGGCAGCTGGGCAAGCAGGCGGTGGCGATCCTGGCCGTCGCCGCCTACTCCTTCGCGGCCACCTACGGGATCGGCCGGGTGATCGGCCGGGTGATGGGCTTCCGCGCCGACGAGGAGCAGGAACTCACCGGCCTGGACCTCGCCGTGCACGCCGAGACCGCGTACGATCACGGCGTCCTGGGCCACGGCGTGCTGGGGCAGGGGGCCGCCGTGTTCTCGGCCGCCCACGGCCCCGACCGCACCGCCGCCACCGTGCTCGCGCACCCGTCCGACAAGGCGCCCTCCGCATGAAGCTGATCACCGCGATCGTCAAGCCGTTCAAGCTGGACGACGTCAAGAGCGCGCTGCAGGCCGTCGGCGTGCACGGACTGACCGTCAGCGAGGCCAGCGGGTACGGGCGTCAGCACGGTCACACCGAGGTGTACCGGGGCGCGGAGTACCGGATCGACCTGGTGCCGAAGGTCCGGATCGAGGTCGTCGTCGAGGACGAGGACGCCGACCTGGTGATCGAGGAGATCGTCCGGGCCGCCCGGACCGGCAAGATCGGCGACGGCAAGGTCTGGGCGGTGCCGGTGGAGACCATCGTCCGGGTCCGCACGGGGGAGCGCGGACCGGACGCGGTGTAGGTCCGCGCCCGTCCGGTCGGGGCCAGGGCCCCGACCGGAGGGTCCCGGCTCGGCGCGCGTGCTCCGGCCCGTGCCGGTGTGCCCGCGTCACCGGCTCCGTCCGTCGAGCCCCGGGATCTGCCGCCAGGCGCCGTCGGTGGCGGCCTCCTGCCACCACGTCAGGTCGTGCGGCGGGGCGTCCCTGGTCCGCCGGGCGTGGAGGATCGGGTCGTCGGGGTCGTGCAGGGTGCCGTTGTGGACGGCGACCGCGACCCGGGTGCCGTCCGGCAGGGGTGTCCAGATCCGGTACGTGACCCAGCCGGTGGCGGCCGTCTCCAGGACCTCGACGACCTGCGGGTCCCGGCCGGGCCCGGGGACCGTCGAGCAGCGGTAGCCGGCCTCCCGCTCCCCGTCGGTGCGGAGCTCGCAGGTGGGGGCGGCGGCCTGTGAGGCCGGGCCGTGCACCTCGACGGAGACGGTGGCCGCGCCCCGACCGTCGTCGTACCTGGTCCAGAGCACGGCGTCGGCCGCCGGGTCGAGGGCGAGCTGGTCGGCGCCGGGCTCAGGGTCCAGCCGGGTGCCTGGGCCGAGCAGGCCGGCCAGCGCGGACTGCAGCGCGGTGCGCTGACGCGCCCGCAGGAGCTCCGGGCCGGCGTCGGCGGTTGGCGCGGTCGCCGAAGCCGTCGCGGCCGTGCCGTTCGGGGCGGAGGTCGGGGCGGCCGGGCCGGTGCCGACGCCGGCCGGCCCGGGCAGACCCGTCAAGGCGACGGTGACGGCCAGCGCGAGCACGGCGCCGGCCGAGGCGGCCGTGCCCAGCCGTCGGCGACGGCGCAGCACGCGGCCGTGCCGGGTGGCCTCGGCGATCATCACGGCGACCGGCGGGTGCAGGTCCTGGACGCTGTCGGCGAGCAGCCTGCCCAGGTCGTGTTCGAGGTCCGGGTCGGGGGCCATGGCGGGGCTCCTGGTGGCGGTGGGTCGGGGCGGGGCGTCCGGGGCGGGGCGTCCTGGGCGGGGCCGGCGAGGCGGGGCCGGCCGGGTCGGGGTGGCCGTCAGGGCCGGAACAGCAGTTCGCGGTCGTCCGCAAGGATCTCGCGCAGCCGGGCGAGCGAGCGGGTGGAGAGCCCCTTGACGGCGGCCGGGGTGGTGCCGAGCATCTCGGCGACGGCCTCGATGGGGTGGTCCTCCAGGTAGCGCAGGACGACCACGGCGCGGTTGCGGGGCGGCAGCGTGCGCAGGGCCGCGACCAGGGTGAGCCGCAGCTCGGAGCCGTTGGCGGGGTGGTCGTCGGGGCGGACCGGGGTGTCGGGGAGCTCGGCGACGGCGATCTCGCCGGAGCGGCGCAGCCGTCGGTGGGAGAGGTAACAGCGGAGCAGCACCTTGCGGGCGTAGGCGTCGATCGACGGTTCGTCGTCGCCCCGGCGGAGCCGGCCCCAGACCGAGTAGAGCTTGGCGAGGGTGGTCTGGACGAGGTCCTGGGCCTGGTGCCAGTCGCCGCACATCAGGTAGGCGACCTGGAAGAGCCGTCCGGCCCGATTGGCCGCGAACTCCTCGAAGTCGCCCGCCCTGTCCATGCCGTCCCCCGCGCGTGTGCTGCTCGTGCCGTGTGCTGCCCGGGCCGGTGCTGCCCGTGCGTGTGCTGCTCGTGCCGTGTGCTGCCCGGACGCGCGCTCGCGCCGGTGCCTCCGGTACCGATCGTTCTCGGCCACCGTTCTTATCCACGCTGCGGGGACCGGGAAAGTCGCACACGAGTTTTTCGGGCTGCCGAAACGTTCCTTCCAGGCCCTTGACGGGCCTCGGTGTCGACTCTAGGTTCAGCGCTGCAAGTTTCCTGAAAGTTTCAGCAAGCTTTCGCACGCAGTACCCGGGCTGCCCCCACCCCAGCCACCCCAGGAGACAACGTGGTCACCACCGCCCCCGCCCGCCGGCCCGCCCGGACGGCCGGCGCACTCGCCGCCTCGGCGACCCTCGCGCTCTCGCTCACCGCGGCCCTCGCCGCCGCCCCCGCCGCGCAGGCGGCCCCGCCCGGCAACGGCAGGGACGTCACCGCGACGCTCTTCGAATGGCGCTTCGACTCGGTCGCCAAGGCCTGCACCGACACCCTCGGCCCGAAGGGCTACGGCTTCGTCGAGGTCTCGCCGCCCCAGGAACACATCCAGGGCGGCCAGTGGTGGACCTCCTACCAGCCGGTCAGCTACCGGATAGCCGGGCGACTCGGCGACCGGACCGCCTTCAAGAACATGATCGACACCTGCCACGCCGCCGGCGTCAAGGTGATCGCCGACGCGGTGATCAACCACATGTCGGCCGGCGCCGGGACCGGCACCGGCGGCACCGCGTACGGCAAGTACGCCTACCCCGGCTTCTACCAGGACCAGGACTTCCACTCCTGCCGCACCGCGATCAGCAACTACAACGACCGCTCCAACGTGCAGAACTGTGAGCTGGTCAACCTCTCCGACCTCGACACCGGCAGCGCCCACGTCCAGCAGACCGTCGCGCGCTACCTCGACGACCTGGCCTCGCTGGGCGTCGACGGCTACCGGATCGACGCGGCCAAGCACATCGCCGCCGCAGACCTCGCAGCGATCAAGGCCAGAACGGCGAACCGGCAGGCGTACTGGGTGCAGGAGGTCATCTACGGCGCGGGCGAACCGGTCCAGCCCTCCGAGTACACCGGTACCGGCGACGTCGACGAGTTCCGCTCCGGCACCTGGCTGAAGAGCGCGTTCCAGGGAGGACGGCTCGCCGACCTGTCCGGCTGGGGTTCCGGCCTGCTCCCGACCGACAGGGCCCGGACCTTCGTCGACAACTGGGACACCGAGCGGAACGGCTCCACGCTCACCCACAAGGACGGCTCGGCGTACACCCTGGCCAACGTCTTCCTGCTGGCCCACCCGTACGGCGCGCCCAACGTCTACTCCGGCTACGCCTTCACCGGTCACGACGACGGCCCGCCCAACGGCGGCACCGTCAACGCCTGCTACCAGGACGGCTGGAACTGCACGCACGCCTGGCGCCAGGTGGCCAACATGGTCGGCTTCCGCAACGCGGTGGCCGGCACCGGGCTGACCGACTGGTGGTCCAACGGCAACAACGCGATCGCCTTCGGGCGCGGCGGCAAGGGATTCGTGGCGGTCAACCGGGAGGGCGGGGCGATCACCCGGACCTTCCAGACCTCCCTGCCGGCCGGCAGCTACTGCGACGTCCAGCACGGCGACGCGGCGGCCGGCGGCTGCACCGGTCCGTCCTACACGGTCGGCCCGGACGGGCGGTTCACCGCCACCGTCGGGGCGGGGGACGCGGTCGCGCTCCACGTCGGTGCGCCCGGGAGCGGCACGGTGGTGACCGGCGGGGCCTCCTTCGCGGTCAACGCGACCACCGCGTGGGGCCAGAACGTCTTCGTGGTCGGCGACAACGCGGCCCTCGGCGGCTGGGACGCCGGCCGCGCGCTGCCGCTCTCCTCGGCCGCCTACCCGGTGTGGAAGGCGGACGTCGCGATGGCCGCCGGAACGGCCTTCGCCTACAAGTACGTCCGCAAGGACGCCGCCGGGAACGTCACCTGGGAGTCCGGCGCCAACCGGACCGCCACCGTGCCGGCCTCGGGCCGGGTGAGCCTGAACGACACCTGGCGAGGCTGAACCACAGCCCTGCCCGTGCCCCGACGGACGGCCGGCCCCCGCTTCACTGCGGGCGCCGGCCGTCCTCTGCACGAAGCCCCTTCGGCGGAAGCCCTCTCGGTGGCTCCGGTGGCTCCGGTGGTTCCGGTGGTTCCGGTGCCTTCGGTGCGGTGGCGGTCCTCGTGGCTCCGGCGCCCTGGGAGCTAGCCCCAATGCCGTGTAGATAGAGCCGTGGGTGGCCGCGTCAAGTCGCCTGAAATGGGACGGAGCTCCTGCTAGAACCGTGTCGACCAAGATCACTGTTCGGTAGGAGCTCCGTTGGGTGCCAAGTCTGTCATCTCTCG
>NZ_JAQYWZ010000589.1:0-302 GCF_036290945.1 Streptomyces sp. BE303 | reverse complement strand
TGCAAGTCGTTCGGTGCGGGTGCGGACGGGCCGGGTTGGTCCGAGGGTGTCGGCATGCTGCTCGGGGAGCGGTTGTCGTCTGCGAGGGCTGCCGGTCGGCAGGTCCTGGCGGTGGTGGGGGGCACGGCGGTCAATGTGGTCGGTGCGTCGAACGGTCTGACGGCGCAGAACGGTCCGTCGGAGCAGCGGGTGTTCCGGGCGAAGGTCGACGCGGCGCGCAACCGTGCCGCCGCGACGGAGGGCCGGGCGCTGAGTGCCTTCGTCCTGTACTCCTCGGTGGCGGGTCTGTTCGGCAACGCGGG
>NZ_JAQYWZ010000588.1:0-369 GCF_036290945.1 Streptomyces sp. BE303 | reverse complement strand
GCCCGCGCCCACCCCGGCCCCAGGGCCGTTCCCCACCGACACGGCCACCTCCGGGAACGCCGCCAGCCCCGCCGCCGCGGAAGCACCCACCGCGAGCATCGCCCCACCCGACGGCAGGGCCTGCAGCCACCTGCCCCGCGCCGCGACCGTGACGACGTCACCACCGTGCTCACGGCGCTCGCGACCCTGCACGTCAACCGCGGCCCGGTCGCCGGGCCGCCGCTGTTCCCGGGCGTCCGACCGGCCGAGCTGCCGACCTACGCCTTCCAGCACCAGCGGTACTGGCTGCAAGCAGCAGCGCCCGGCCGTTCGGCGGAACCTGCGGAGGCGGGCTTCTGGAACGTCGTCGAGAGGGGCGATCTCCCGGCG
>NZ_JAQYWZ010000587.1:0-282 GCF_036290945.1 Streptomyces sp. BE303 | reverse complement strand
GTGCGGGCGGTCTGATCGGCACCGCACGGGCGGGCCGGGTGGCGTTCCTGTTCACGGGCCAGGGTGCGCAGCGTGCGTCGATGGGCCGGGGGTTGTACGAGGCGTTCCCGGTTTTCGCGGATGCCTTCGACCAGGTGGCGTGGCACGTGGATGCCTATCTGGACCGGCCGTTGGCGGAGGTGCTGGCGGACGAGGAGCTGATCCACCGCACCGGGTACGCGCAGCCGGCGTTGTTCGCCGTCGAGGTGGCGTTGCACGCGCTGCTGTCGCACTGGGGTGTGC
>NZ_JAQYWZ010000586.1:0-374 GCF_036290945.1 Streptomyces sp. BE303 | reverse complement strand
CCGCTCCGGTGGCTTCAACCGTGACCGTGACGACCGTGGCGGCTTCAACCGCGACCGTGGGGACCGTCCGTCCTTCAACCGTGACCGTGACGACCGCGGTGGCCGCTCCGGTGGCTTCTACCGTGCCCGTGACGACCGAGTCGGCGTCAGCCGCGACCGGGGGGACCGTCCGGCCGTCGACGGAGGCCGTGACGCCCGCGGTGGCCGCGGCGGGGGGTTCTAGCGTGTCCGTGACGACCGGGGCGGCTTCATCCGCGACCGTGGGGACCGTCCGTCCTTCAACCGTGACCGTGACGACCGCGGGGGCCGCGCCGGTGGCTTCAACCGGGACCGTGACGACCGTGGCGGCTTCAACCGCGACCGTGGGGACCGTG
>NZ_JAQYWZ010000585.1:0-635 GCF_036290945.1 Streptomyces sp. BE303 | reverse complement strand
TCGAACCTGCGGCGAAGGCTCGTAGCAGGGTGTTGCGGCCGTGGGGCGGAACCGACCACAGGGCGTGTCCTCGCAGGCCCCAGCCGTGCAGGAGGCTGTTCGCGGCGGCAAAGCCGGTGGTGGCTGCGCGTTCCATGAGGGCGGTGGGCAGGGGGCATCGGACCGCGTCGCCGGCGAGGACGAGTCGGGGATACCGGGTTCGGGTCCGTGGACGTCGCGCGTGTGAGCCGACGGCGAAGAGCGGGCAGTCGGCGTGCCATGCGTGGCGGCTGTCGACGACGCGGGCGTTCGCCGTCTCGGGGTAGAGCAGCCGGCTCTGGGCGAGGACCTGATCCTGTACGGCGGTGCGGTCGGCCGAGGGGTCCACGGCGTAGGCGTGGAGTTCGAGGACCGAACCGCCGGTGCGGGCGGCCCAGCGCGCGGCCTGTCCCTCCCATCGTTCGACGACGCTGACGTTGTCCAGCGGGCCGTAGCCGGACGTGCCGAGGAATCCGGCCCGGTCGGGGCGGGCAGGCCGGTCGATCCAGTGGCGGCTGACGAGGAAGGGCGGAGCCTGGCGCACGGCGGCGGCGCAGGCCCGCAGCTCGTGGTCGTCGAGCAGGGGGGACCGCTCCACCAGGGTCCGCAGGCCCGCG
>NZ_JAQYWZ010000584.1:0-214 GCF_036290945.1 Streptomyces sp. BE303 | reverse complement strand
GACTGCTGGACGCTCCGTGGATCGAGGCGCCGTTGGTGTTCATCCACTGCCCGATAGTGGTGAGAGCCGCTTCTTGGACGGGTACCAGGGTGCCGTCCGGCCGGGGGCCGACATTGAGCAGATCGTTGGTGTTGTAGGCGCTGTTCGTGACGAGGTTGCGCACCAGGGTGGAGATCGGCTTCGTTCCCGTGTCATTCGGTGACCAGAACCACCG
>NZ_JAQYWZ010000583.1:0-597 GCF_036290945.1 Streptomyces sp. BE303 | reverse complement strand
GCGGGCCTGGAAGCCGAGATCGACGCCGTTGCCGAGGCTGCGGGTGGGCGGGGCTGGAAGTCCAGCCGTCTGCGGACCAGTCACGCCTTCCACTCCCGGCTGATGGAGCCGATGTTGGAGGACTTCCGCGCCGTGGTGCGGGGGTTGTCCTTCGCCGAGCCTTCGGTCCCGGCGGTGTCGTCGGTGACCGGCCGCCCGGGCGGTGTCGGGCAGTGGTCGGACCCGGAGTACTGGGTCGACCAGGTCCGCACGCCGGTCCGCTTCGCCGAAGCCCTCGCGGCCCTCGACGGCGTCAACAGGTTCGTCGAACTCGGCCCGGACGGAGTGCTGTACGCGCTCGTCCACCGGCCAGACGAAGTGACTCCGCCGCTGCTGCTCCGAGACAGTGGCTAAGTCACAAGCGTGCTCCCGGCCGTGGACGTCGCCGTGGTGAACGGCCCTGGGGCCGGGGTGGTCGCGGGCCTGGAAGCCGAGATCGACGCCGTTGCCGAGGCTGCGGGTGGGCGGGGCTGGAAGTCCAGCCGTCTGCGGACCAGACACGCCTTCCACTCCCGGCTGATGGAGCCGCTGTGGGAGGCCTTCCGCGCCGGGGGGCGG
>NZ_JAQYWZ010000582.1:0-357 GCF_036290945.1 Streptomyces sp. BE303 | reverse complement strand
GGTCGACCCGCTGTCGCTCCGCGGCGAGCAGGTCGGCGTGTTCGCCGGAACCAACGGTCAGGACTACGTCGCGCTGCTGGACGACGGGTCCGAGGACGTCGCGGACTCGGCGGGCCACATCGGCACCGGGAACGCGGCGATCGTGCTCTCCGGCCGCGTCTCGTACTCGTTCGGCCTGGAGGGGCCGGCGGTGACGGTGGACACGGCGTGCTCGTCGTCGCTGGTCGCGCTGCCCCTGGCCGCGCAGGCGCTGCGGTCGGGCGAGTGCTCGATGGCGCTGGTCTGCGGCGTCACCGTGATGCCGAACCCGGATGTGTTCGTGGAGTTCTCGCGTCAGCGCGGGCTGGCTGCCGACGG
>NZ_JAQYWZ010000581.1:0-306 GCF_036290945.1 Streptomyces sp. BE303 | reverse complement strand
CGGCGGCCTCCTCCTCGGCGGCCTCGATCAGCGCGGCGGCCTCCAGTTAGGAGGCGGCGTTCAGGTCGTCGCCGTCCAGCCGGGCCTGCTCCAGCTCCTCGCCCGCCTCGGCGCGGTTCGAATCGGGGGTGGCGCGGGCCTCGGTCAGCTCCCGGCCGGCCTCGGCGCGGACAGTCCCGGCCTGCTCGTCGGCCAGCGCCAGCGCGGCCTCGGCCCGCTCGCGCATCTCCGTGGCGGCCTTCTCGGCCTCGGCCCGGCGCCGCTCGGCGGCGGCCCGGGCGGCCTCCAGCGTCTGCTCGGCCTCGG
>NZ_JAQYWZ010000580.1:0-342 GCF_036290945.1 Streptomyces sp. BE303 | reverse complement strand
GACATTCAACTTGTGGGGGGTGGGGGGGGGGGGGTGGGGGGGGTGGGGGGGGGGCGGGGTGGGGGGGGTGGGGGGGTGGGGGTGGGGGGGGGGGGGGGGGGGGGTGGGGTTGTGGTTTTTGTTGTGTTTTTTGTTTTTTGTCTTGTGTGTGGGGGGGGGGCGCCCCCCGACCCACACCCCCACCCCCCCCCCCCGGCCCAGCACAAAAAAGAAAACACAACCACCACCCCACCCCCCCCCCCCCCCCCCCCACCCCACCACCCCGCCGACGGCCAAAACCACCACAGGCGCCCGCCCCCCCCCGCCCCCGCCCTCCCGCTGGGATACAAACAAAACCACCCC
>NZ_JAQYWZ010000579.1:0-333 GCF_036290945.1 Streptomyces sp. BE303 | reverse complement strand
GTGCGGGGCGTTCCCGGACATCGACCTGGCGGCGGTCAACGGGCCGGCCGCGGTGGTCGTGTCGGGTGCCGAGGAAGAGATCGTGCGGATCGCGGATCTTGCCTCGGAGCGGGGTTGGAAGACGTCGCGGCTGCGGACGAGCCACGCGTTCCACTCCCGGCTGATGGAGCCGATGCTGGCGGAGTTCCGGGCCGTGGTGAGCGGTCTGGCCTTCCACGACCCGGTGCTTCCCGCCGTCTCGACGGTGACGGGCGAGGCCGTGACGCCCGGTCAGTGGTCGGACCCGGAGTACTGGGTCGACCAGGTCCGCCGCCCGGTCCGCTTCGCCGACGC
>NZ_JAQYWZ010000578.1:0-293 GCF_036290945.1 Streptomyces sp. BE303 | reverse complement strand
GCCGGTGGTGGGGTGGTGAGGGTGCCGGTGGCGTGGAGGGTCCAGGTGGTGGTGTGTTCGGGGCGGGAGGAGATGGTGAGGGTGCGGTGGTGGGTGGTGTCGGGGGTGGTGGTGCGGATCTGGAGGTGGTGGGGGGTGGGGTCGGGGAGGGTGAGGGGGGTGTGGAGGGTGAGTTCTTCGAGGTGGGGGGTGTCGGTGTGGTGGGCTGCTTGGAGGGCGAGGTCGAGGAAGGCGGTGCCGGGGAGGAGGACGGTGTGGTTGACGGCGTGGTCGGCGAGCCAGGGGTGGGTGCG
>NZ_JAQYWZ010000577.1:0-271 GCF_036290945.1 Streptomyces sp. BE303 | reverse complement strand
CGGCCTTCGCGTCAAGTCCTGTGCCTCTTGGTCGAGTTCAGGATCACGCGAAGGCCGCTCCCGTGTCCCGTGATCACCCGGACGAGTGATCACCGAGTCGGCCTGTTCGAGCCCGATGGATAAATCACAAGCTCAGCTTGTGATTTATCCGGTGCGGCGGGGTTTGGTGCCGACCTTGTGATGAGCCGGTCGGCGGTAGGGCTCGCCGGTGGCCAGGAGCAGGCCCACGTCGTAGCGGTTCGCGGGGCGGCGGTTCTTGGAGCCGGGCGGG
>NZ_JAQYWZ010000576.1:0-363 GCF_036290945.1 Streptomyces sp. BE303 | reverse complement strand
TGGGCCCGGGACCACGCGTCGGACTTCACCGCCTGACCCCGTCCGGCCGGGGGCGCCCGCCCCGGCGCCCCCCCCCCGGGCCCCGCCGGCGCCCCCCCTTCCCCCCCCCCCCCCCCCGGGGGTCCGACCCCCCGGGCCCGGGCCCCCCCCAGCGCCCCGGCCCGGGGGGGCCCCGCCCGGGGCCCCCCGCCGGGCCCGGGGGCGGCGCGCCGATACCCCCCCCCCCCCCCCGGGGGGGCGGGCCCCGGGGTGGGGGGGTGGGGGAAGCGGGCGGGGGGGACGGGCCCGGGGGGGGGGCCCCCGCTTGGGCGCCCCCGGCCGGACGGGGTCAGGCGGTGAAGTCCGACGCGTGGTCCCGGGCCC
>NZ_JAQYWZ010000575.1:0-316 GCF_036290945.1 Streptomyces sp. BE303 | reverse complement strand
GCCTCCGCCTCGACCCCGGCGCCATGCTCTACCTCGGCACCGGCCGCCCCCACCTCCCCCTCCACGCCCACACCGACGCCACCCTCCTCCTCCTCGGCCCCCTCGACACCGCCACCTCCCCCGGCACCACCCTCGCCCCCCTCGGCATCTCGGACGGCAGGCGGGTAGGGCGAGAGTGGATATAGCCGGGGCGTTCTCGGTGGGCGCCGGCCCCACCCTCGCACGGCCCACCCACCACCCCCACCCCCACGCCCCCGAAGGCGAGGACGCCGGCCACCCCAGGGCCGGCCACACCGCGGTCGCCGGCCTCCGCCAG
>NZ_JAQYWZ010000574.1:0-11303 GCF_036290945.1 Streptomyces sp. BE303 | reverse complement strand
CGGCCTTCGCGTCAAGTCCTGTGCCTCTTGGTCGAGTTCAGGATCACGCGAAGGCCGCTCCCGTGTCCCGTGATCACCCGGACGAGTGATCACCGAGTCGGCCTGTTCGAGCCCGATGGATAAATCACAAGCTCAGCTTGTTCTTTACCTACCAAGATCGTCCGGGCTTGCCGATGGCTTTGCGGGTCTCGGGCGTTTGACGGTCTTGCCGACGTCGTAGAGGGGTGCGCGGTGATTGTTCTTGGCGCCGGGTGGCCGTCCGGGGCCCGTGCCTCGGGGTTTGGGAACACGGGTCGGGCAGGGCGATGTGGGGGCGGATGTTCCTGAATCCCCGGCGGACTCGGGCCGGGGTGAGGCGGTCGGAGGCAGTGGGCTTCTCCCAGGGCCGGCGGAGGTTCACGGCGAGTGGCCGGGCGAGCCTGAGCTGGGTGTAGGCGACGATGAGGATCCAGGTCCAGCGGTCGGCGGCCTCGGGGGTGCGGAGCTACCGCCCGCACATCTCGTCGGTGCCGCCGGGCAGGCCGTCGATGGCCGCGCGCAGCGCGTGGTCGGGGCTGGGCAGGCTGGTGGTGTCGCGCATCGGTGGGGCCAGGCGGGAGCCCAGGCGGGGCCAGCCGGGCATGTTGGGCAGGGAGGGCCGCAGGGGGTGGCGCCCTCGTCGAGGCGGGCGGCCTGGTGGAACCAGTGCTCCGCCTCCCGGAGTTCGCCGGCGCGGATGTGGTGCAGGTAGAGGCAGTAGTCGACCGTCAGGTCGCCGTCGCCGGCGGCGAACTGCCACCACCACTGGGCCTCGAACCGCAGGCCCGCGAGGTCGAGGAGGCAGCCGAAGACCAGGCCGCCGCGCGGCTCCCAGCGCGTCACCAGCGCGCTCACCAACTCGTCGGCGCCCGGCTCGTTGATCACGAGCCTGGTCAGGGCCTTCAGGGCCTTCAGGTCCCGGTCGGCGTCGGCCCCCAGCAGGTCCCCCGGGCCCGCGTCCAGGACCGGGGCGGCGGCGGGCGCGGGCACGCGCCCGGGGGACGTAGCGGCGGCCGGCCTCCGGGTCGTAGCGGGGGCGGGCGCCGGGAGCGGGGCCGGCGTTCTTCAGCAGGCGGTCGATGTCGTAGGTCATCGAGATCACTCCTGGTCGGACGTGGCGGGGCCGGGGTACAGCAGGCGACGCGGGGTGAGGCGGGCCCTGGGCCTGGCCTTGGCCTGGGAGGTCAGGGAGCGCGCCGTCCGCTCGTCGATGCCCATCGCCAGCGCGGTGCGCTCCACGCTGAAGCGGTTGAGGTAGCGCAGGACGACGACGACATCGATGCCGTCACCACCGACCTGGAGGTCGGCGTGTCGGTGGCGACCGCGGTCCTGGAGCTGTCCGGCCTCCCCCGCCGGGTCAGGGACGCCGCCGCGCGGACGCGGGGAGCGGCCGGCCCCGAACACGGGGCCGGAGGCAGGACGGCCCGGCCGGGCGGTCCCGGCGGGGACGGGGAACGGAGCGGGGGAACACATGGCGCAGAGGGTCCTTGTCCCTACGGGCGGGAGCCAGGTGTGCCGCTCCAGGTCGACCTCGACACCATGGGGTGCACACCTTCCCGGGCGTCGGCAGCCACTGGTTCTACCTCGCAAGCGAGGGCGGCGGCAGCAGGACCATCAACGGCGTCACGTACAACGGCTCCGCCGTCACCGAGTGCGCCACGGTCGCCACCGCCTGAGCCGCCGACCCCCGCCCGACGGCCCCCGCCGGCCGGCCGCCCGCGCCTACCCCGGCCCGACCAGCCCGCACTCGTACGCGAAGATCACCGCCTGCACCCGGTCCCGCAGACCCAGCTTGGCCATGACCCGGCCGAGATGCTTCTTCACCGTGGGCTCCGCGAGACCGAGGGCGGCGGCGAGTTCCGTGTTGGTCAGGCCGCGGGCGACCCCCAGCAGGACCTCCCGCTCGCGCGCGGTCAGCACGCGCAGCCGCTCCGCGTCGCCGCCGCCGTCGTCCCCGGCGGCGGGGAGCCGGTGCGCGAAGCGGTCCAGCAGCCGCCGGGTCACCCGGGGGGAGACCACGGCGTCCCCCCGGGCCACGTCGCGGATCGCCCCCAGCAGCTCCTCCGGCCGGCTGTTCTTCAGCAGGAAGCCGGACGCCCCGGCCCGCAGCGCCTCGAAGGCGTAGGCGTCCAGGTCGAAGGTCGTGAGCACCAGCACCCGCGTCCCGGGCACCTCGCGCAGCAGCAGCCGGGTCGCCTCGATGCCGTCGGTGCCCGGCATCCGCACGTCCATCAGCACCACGTCCGGCCGCAGCCGCCGCGCCAGCTCCACCGCCGCCGCCCCGTCGGCGGCCTCCCCGACCGGCTCCATGTCCGGCTCGGCGCGCAGGATCATTCCGAACGCCAGCCGCAGCAGTTCCTCGTCGTCCACCAGCAGCACCCGCACGCTCACGGCGCGCCCCCGGGATCAAACCGTACGAAGACCCGCCAGCCGCCGCCCGGCCGCGGGCCCGCCTCCAGCACCCCGCCGAAGGCCGCGGCGCGTTCCCGCATCCCCGTGAGACCCCGCCCGAACCCGGCGGATCCCGGCCGCCCGGTCCCTCCGGCCCGCCCGTCGTCGGTCACCTCGACCGTGACCGTCCCCGGCGCGCAGCACACCCGCACCTCGGCGCGCGCCCCCTCCGGCGCGTGGCGCAGCGTGTTGGTCAGCGACTCCTGGACGAGCCGGTGCACTGTCAGCTGCGCCGCGGCCGGCACCCCGGCGGCCTCGCCGTCCACCCGCAGCCGGGTCACGAGGCCCGCCGCCTCCATCCGCTCGCACAGCGCTCCGAGCTGCGCGATCCCCGGTGGCGACCGCCGGTCGTCCCTGGGCCCCGCGTCGGTACCGGCGTCCTGGAGCAGGCCCAGCGCCCGCCGCATGTCGGTCAGCGCCTGCCGCCCGGTCTCCGCGATCCGGGCCGTTACGGCGGAGGAGTCGGCCGGCCGCGCGTGCCCGAGCGCGTCCGCCAGCGCCACCACCACCGACAGGCCGTGCGTCACGCTGTCGTGCAACTCCCGCGTGATCCGGGCGCGTTCCTCCTCCACCGCCCGACGCTCCCGCTCGTCGCGGTCCCGTTCCAGCCGAGCCAGCCGCTCCGCCCGCGAGGCCCGCCGGATCCGGGCGTTCGCCCCGAGCAGCGCGCTCGCGGCGACCGCCGCCGTCATCGCGGCGGCCGAGGCGAGGAACCGGCCCTCGGGCGCCCAGCGCGCCGCCGCCAGCGCCGCCCCGGCCACCGCCACCAGACCCGCGGCCCAGGCCGACCGGTGCGGCGTCCGCGCGGTCACCGTCCCGAGGGCGACCAGCAACGCCGCGTCGGCCGGCAGCTGAACACCCAGCAGCCACTGCACGAGCGCCGCGGCGGCGATCACGCCGAACGCGGACCGGGGCGCCCGCCGCCGCCACACCAACGGCAGCACCAGAGCGGTCTGCAGCGCGAAGCCCGTACCGTCCGCCACCCGCCCCGGCCCGAGCGTCACCAGGAACAGGGCCGCCGCGAGCGCGGCGTCCGCCACCAGGGGCGGCACCCGCCCCGGCAGCCGGGCGAGGGAGCCCGGCGGGCCCGTCCGTACCGCGCCGGTCCCGGTCATCGTGTCCGTCCTCGCGTCCGCGTCGTCCGGCGTCCTCGCCGGAGCCCCACGGTAGGGCCCCCGGGTCCGCGAAGGCGTCCGCCCACCGGCGGAGACCGGGGGAGACCCCGGGCCACCGGGGTCTCCTCCGCGCGCAGGAGCGGTCGCGTCCTGGGGCGACCCGCGCCCACCGGCGGGATCGTCCCCCGGCAGGGCGCCCCGCACCCCCCGGCGGCGAAACCCTGGTGGCGACCCGCATCCGCACCGCCCGAGGAGCCCGCCCATGCCCCCGACCCGCCGCGCCCTGCTCGGCACGCTCGGCGCCGCCGTGCTCGCCACCGTGGCCGCCGCCCCCGCCCCGGGAAGCCGCCCCGCCGCCCCGGCCGGGGGACACGGCCCCGCGCACGCCCCCGGCACCCCCGTCCCGCTGCGCCTGCCCGCGCCCACCGGGCCCTGGCCCGTGGGCACCGTCGCGCTGCACCTGGTCGACGACAGCCGCCCCGACCCCCTCCTCCCCGCCAAGCCCTACCGGGAGCTCATGGCCGGCCTCTGGTACCCGGCGGAACCCGGCGCCGGGCACCCGACAGCTCCCTGGCTGCCCCCGGCCGCGGCGGCCGACTGGGACGCGCACTCCGCACCGGCCCTCGGTGTCCCCGCCGACGCCGCCGACTGGCGGGGGATCAGGACCCATGCCCGCACCGGCGCGCCCGTCGCCCGCCGTGCCGGCCGGCTGCCCGTGGTGCTGTTCTCCTCCGGCGACGGCGGCTCGCGCGCCCTCGGCACCACCCTGGTCGAGGAGCTGGCGAGCCGCGGCCACCTCGTCGTCGCCCTCGACTCCACGTACGAGGCCGAACAGGTCGAGTTCCCCGGCGGCCGGGTCGAACGCGCCCTCCCGCTCCCCGACGACCTCACCCCGGAGGTCATCGCCGCCCTCCTCGCCGGGCACTCCCGGGCCCGCCTCGCCGACGCCCGCTTCGTCCTCGGCGCACTCGACCGACTCGCCCGCGGGGACCGCCCCGACACCGGCACCGACCCGCTCCCGGACGGGCTCGCCAAAGCTGCCGACCCGGCCAGGACCGGCGTGCTCGGGCAGTCCCTCGGCGGCTCCGTCGCCGCCCAGCTCGCCCACGACGAGCCCCGTGTCCGCGCGGCGGCCGACCTCGACGGCGCCCTTCTCGGACCCGTCGCGGACAGCGGCCTCGCCAAGCCCTTCCTGCTGATGGCCTCCGGTACGAAGACCCTGCGCACCGAACCGAGCTGGGACTCCTGCTGGGCGGCGTCCACCGGCCCGCGGCACGCTCTGCGGCTGCGAAACGCCGCCCACGGCTCGTACACCGACCTCCAGGTCCTCCTGCCCCAGCTCGTCCGCCGCCTCCCGGTCCCCGACGCGGCCGGACTCATCGGCACCGTCGACCCCCGGCGCTCCCTGGCCGCCCAGCGCACCGCCGTCGCCGCCTTCTTCGCGCGGTACCTGACAGGGCGGCCCACCGGCTTCCTCGACCGGCCCGGCGACCACTGGCCGGAGCTGGAGGTACTGCGCTGAACCGGCCCGCCCGACACCCCTCGTGGCGCCGGACGGCACGGCCGTCCGGCCAGTAGCGTGGCGGACGCGGGGCGGGCCTGGACACGGAGCCGGCACGGCCGGAGAACGGACGGACCCCCTGTGCCTTCCCGCAAGCCGGCGCCGCGAGCGGATCACCCCCGCCGGGCCACGCCGGACCGCCCGGGGCCCGCGCCGCCCGCGCCCCGGACAGGGTCCGCGTCCTGATCGCAGACATCCGTCGAGCAGGAGCCCGTCGCGGACCACACCGGCCAGCCGGCGGTAGCACGACACCGGTACGCCGGCCAGCGATCAGAACAAGCAGGGCGACCAGCAGCCGAGCGGCGAGGACGAGGCGCACCCATCCGGGAGCAGGAGCGCGGACGCCAGCAGAACCGCAGTCGGCAACGGCCGGAACGTACCAGCGACCAGGAGCTGCACCGGCCGGGCGAACAGGCCGGCGGCCGGACGGAGCGCAGCAGGACGCCCGAGCGCGGCCGATCACGGGGTCGGGGTGCCGGGCTCCGCGGTTCGGTCAGCGGTGCGTCACGGTGTGGCATGAGGGCCTATCTGGCGCCGGGGTAGATGTCGCAATCCACACCTGGCCAGAAGGCCCTCACTCATTTCAAGACCACCAACCCGTGAACCCTGTCACCGACCTCCGTGGTCACTACACCGGGCCCTGGGCGTGCCCGGGGCGCAGGCCCGCGATCACCTGGAGCAGGCGGCTCACGGTCGCGTCGGCGTCGGTGCGGTGCACGGCCCGGACGGTGGTCCGCAGATCGCCGGTGTCGCCCAGCAAGGGAAGGAGCGCCACCTCGTCGGTGAGCTGCCGGGCCCCCGCGGGCAGCAGGCTGACGCACCGCCCGGCGGCGACGTGGCTGAGCAGGCCGCTGAGGTCGTCGGCCAGGACGGTGCCCCGGGGGGTGAAGCCGGCCCGGTGGCAGGCCAGGTGGACCTGCTCGGCCAGCACCGGCAGGGCGGTGGGGTCGGGCAGTGCGAAGTCCTCGTCGCGGAGCCGGTCCAGTGAGATCCCGCCGGTGTCGGCGAGGCGGTGGCCGCGGGGGACGGCAGCCTCGATCCGCTCGGTGGCCACGACGGCGCTGACCAGGTCGGCGGAGAGCCGGGCCGGGTCGCGCAGGAAGCCGAGGTCGAGCGCACCCGTCCGCACCTGGTCGGCCACCGCCGCCGAGGAGCCGTGCCGCAGGTGG
Source organism: Streptomyces sp. BE303 (assembly GCF_036290945.1). Classification (NCBI taxonomy): domain Bacteria; kingdom Bacillati; phylum Actinomycetota; class Actinomycetes; order Kitasatosporales; family Streptomycetaceae; genus Streptomyces; species Streptomyces sp. BE303. The sequence goes on along the minus strand of NZ_JAQYWZ010000574.1, from coordinate 4,989 downwards.
ATGCGCAGCCCCGGGAGCTCCTCGGCGGCGGCGCGCAGCACCGCCGGGAGGTAGAGGTGGCTGAGCAGGCTGACGTAGCCGACCAGGAGGTCGCCCTCGACGCCGTCGGCGACCCGGCGGGCGCGGGCGACCGCGGCGCCCTGCAGGTCGAGCAGCCGCTGCGCGTCGGCGGCGAACACCCGCCCGGCGGCGGTCGGCCGGGCCCCGCCGGGGCCGCGGTCCAGCAGGCGGACGCCGAGCATCCGCTCCAGGCGCTGGATCGACTGGCTGAGCGGTGGCTGGCTCATGCCGAGGAGCTCGGCGGCCCGTCCGAAGTGCCCTTCCCGGGCCACGGTGAGGAACTGCTCCATCAGCCGCCGGGACAGTGCAATATCGTCAGCCCTATCGTTCATGCCGCAATCATATATTGGACAGACCTAGCCGGGCGGGTGTGGAGTGGATCGTGCACGGCCCGTGGGACACCGCCGCAGTCCGACCCTGTTCGGTCCTGTCGGCTTGCCGCCCCATCGGGCGGCCCGTCCCTTGGAATGCCTTCCGGGGACGGACCGGGGCCGGGCTCTCCTGTCCTTCTGATTCCTCTGGGGTGATCTTCATGGCGGTCGTGACGATCGTCGGGGCCGGTGTCATCGGCGTCTCGTGGGCACGGCTGTTCGGCGAGGCGGGCTGGGAGGTCCGGATCAGCGACCCGCGGCCCGACCTGGCCGAGGTGGTGGCCCGCGACCTGGCGGGCTTCGAGGTGACGGCGACCGGCGACCTGGCCGCCGCGGCGGCCGGCGCCGACTTCGTCCAGGAGGCGGGGCCCGAGCGCACCGACGTCAAGGAGCAGATGTTCGGCACGCTGGCCGCGCACACGGCCGAAGGCGTGGTGCTGGCCTCGTCCTCGTCCTCGCTGCTGCCCTCCGTGATCGTGAAGGGCAACCCGGCGGCGGACCGGATCGTGATCGGCCACCCGTTCAACCCGCCCGAGCTGATGCCGCTGGTGGAGGTGGTGCCCGGGCCGGAGACCTCCGCCGCGACGGTGGACCGGGCCGTGGAGGTGTACCGCGGGCTCGGCAAGCTGCCGATCCGGCTGAAGAAGGAGATCCCGGGCTTCGTCGGCAACCGTCTGCAGAAGGTCTTCAACGACCAGGCCATCTACCTGGTGCAGCAGGGCGTCATCGACGTGTCGGACCTCGACGACCTGGTACGCGCCTCCCTCGGACTGCGCTGGGCCACCATCGGGCCGTTCGAGAGCGGCACCCTCGGCGGCGGACCGGCCGGCATGCGGCGCCTGGTGGAGCACGTCGGGTCCCAGCTGACCTTCGAGATCGGCAGCCCCGACCCGGCCGGCATGGGCGAGGTCCTCGACGCGGTCGAAGCGGCCTACGGCACCGGTGAGCAGGCCTACCGGCGCCTCGCCGAACTCCGCGACCGGCGCACCAGGGCAGCCCTCGCCCCGCTGGACTGGCCCGAGCCCCCGACCGGCGCCACCGATGGAGGCCGGAAGTGACCGCGGCCGGAGCGGCCTCGAAGCGCCTGCTGGCGCTGCAGCTCGTCCCGGGCCGGGTGCTGGAGGTGGACACCGCCGACGGCCGGGTGCGCACCCTGGTCGAGGACGCCGGCAACTCCCCGGACGGCGTTGTCGCGGCGGACGGCGCCCTGTACTGGACCACGATGGGCGCGCCCGACGTCGACCCCGGCACCCCGGGCGAGGGCGGCTACGACTTCTCCCCCCGCAACGGCGGCGTCCACGCCTGGAGCCCGGGCGGCCCGCGGCGCGACCTGGTCCAGGCCGGGGCGATGACCACCGGCAAGCAGCTCACCTCCGACGGCGCGGGCGCCCTGTACTGGTGCGACCGCGAGGGCCACCGGATCAGCCGGGTGCGCACCGACGGCAGCGGCCTGATCGACCTCGTGGTGACGCCCGCCGCCGAAGGGATCATGGGCGAGTGCGTCGGCATCGCCGTCGACTCCGTCCGCGGCCACCTGTACTGGACCCAGAAGGGGCCCGCGAAGGGCGGCCGGGGCCGCATCCTGCGGGCCGGCCTGGATATCCCGGCCGGACAGAGCGCCGAGCACCGCACCGACATCGAGGTGCTCTGGGACCACCTGCCCGAGCCGATCGATCTGCACCTCGACGGCGACACCCTGTACTGGACCGACCGCGGCGCAGCCCCCGACGGCAACACCCTCAACCGGGCCCCGCTGCCCGGCCCCGACGGGTCCGGGCAACGACCGCAGATCCTGGCGTCCGGCTTCGCCGAGGCGATCGGCCTTGCCGTCGACACCGCCGCCGGCCTCGCCTACGTAGCCGACCTCGGCGGGCACATCCGCGAGGTCCCGCTCCCGGACGGCCCCGCCGCGGGCCGCGCCCCGCGCGAGGTGGCCGCCCTCGGCACCCCGCTGACCGGACTGTGCCTGCCGTAACCGCGGCCGCATGCCCCCGCCCCCCACCGTTTCCGGAAAGAAGCACAGAGCCATGGCCTTCGTCCTCCCCAACCGCATCGAGTCCCGCCCCGTCACCGTGATCGGCGCGGGCACCCTCGGCCGCCGCATCGCCCTGATGTTCGCCACCCGCGGCGGAGAGGTCCGGATCTTCGACCCCAACCGTGCCGTCGCCGAACAGGCCGTCGCCTACGTCGCCGAGCACGTCGGCGAGGTCGCCGCCACCGTCGGGGCCGGCCGGCCGGGCACCGCCGTGGCCCACGACGACCAGGCCGACGCCGTGGCGGACGCCTGGCTGGTCGTGGAGGCCGTGCCCGAGCACCTCGACCTGAAGAAGCGGGTCTTCGCCGACCTCGACCGGCAGGCCGCCTCCGACGCGATCCTGGCCAGCAACTCCTCGTCCTACCCGACCAGCCGGTTCATCGACGGCGTCACCCACGTCGAACGCGTCGTCAACATGCACTTCTACATGCCGCCCCAGCAGAACGCCGTCGACCTGATGTCTGACGGCCGGACCGACCCGGACGTGCTGTCCTTCCTCAAGCAGGAACTGCCGAAGTACGGGGTCTTCCCGTTCGAGGCCCACAAGGAGAGCACGGGCTTCATCTTCAACCGCGTCTGGGCCGCCATCAAGCGCGAGGCCCTGGCCGTGGTCGCCGAGGGCGTCTCCACCCCCCAGGACGTCGACCGGATGTGGCAGATCAACATGGGCCTGAAGGCCGGCCCGTTCCGGATGATGGACCAGGTCGGCCTCGACGTGGTGCTCGACATCGAGAACCACTACGCCGCCGAGAACCCGCACCTGCCCGAGGGCCCGCGCAAGCTGCTCCGCAGCTACGTCGACGCAGGCCACCTTGGGCTGAAGACCGGCCGCGGCTTCTACGACGACTACCCCACCCCCGCCGCCTAGCGCGTATTTGGTCGTGACAGGCGTGACGGCGCGCGGTGCAGGCACGGGCCGCGCGGTGCGGTGCGCGCGGCCGCCCCGGGGCCGGCCCGGTCTACCAGCGGGCCAGGTGCTCCCCCAGCGCCAGGCGCAACAGGGCGAGGGCCGCGTCGGCGCCGGGGCAGCGCAGGGGTTCGCCGCCGGCGGCGTCGGAGACGATGCTGCTGTCGATCAGGGCGGTCCAGATGCCGCGCTGAACGTCGTACTCCTCGGTCCGGCCGACCGGGCGGCCGGCTCGCTGGAGCTCCTGGACGCCCGGGTCGGCGGACCGGGTGAGGTGGACCAGGCCGTCGTCGAGCGCGCCACGGTCGGCGTCGCCGAGGCCTCGGGCGCCGGGATCGGCGGTGCGGCATGGCGTCGGGTTGTGGTCGACCGCTATCTCTCCACCACCGCGCAGGGGTACATACTTGCCCCATGATCGACGTCCCAGGGGAACTGACAACCGCACTCGACGCCTTCGCGCGAACACTCAACGAAAGCGGCTACCCGGGCTGGGCCCGCAGGATGGAGCGTGGACGATCGAAGATCGCGGCGGGGGACGCTCAAGGACTGGATATCGTCCTGAACGCATACGGCGGCGCGGGGAGCCTCAACGACCTCCCGTTCACCGACGACCACCCCGTCAAGGTGTTGAGCGCCGAGGTGCGGGAGCGGTGCACGGCCGTTCGCACCCGGTTGCACCAGAGCGAGCGGGCCGGGACCTGACGCCCTACGGCCACGCCGGCCCGAAGTCTTCACTGGGCCTGCCTGGCTGCGGCCGGTTCCCGGGGCTTCGTCTCGGGGGCTGAACAGGCAGAGCGGTCCCGTCCCGAACCGCGCAGAGCCTGCGCTGCGTACCGCGATCGCCGTGTCCCAGTGGCTCCCCAGCTCGCAAGTACGGGTCGAAGTTCGGGCTCCCGGTTCGAGCACCGAGGGCCGCCGGCGCTGACCACCGCATGGCATGCCTTCAGGCTCCGGAGTCCCTGCGGCCTCCACTCCCCCTGCTTCGCCGCACAACTTGGCCGATAGCGCGGCCCTCGGCCGACCGCATCCCGGGCCTTCACACAGCGAGGGTTCACGCCACGTTTCCTTAACGGACCTGATGGTCCACCGGCCACCGGTCTGCGCGCACCTCGCGGGTCGGCCTGCGAGGTGGACGATGGTGACGGCGAGGTGGCGCAGGTCATGGACGGTGCACCGCGGCGGGTGGGCGCGTCAGGGTCGCGGACGGCTGTGGCCGCTTTCATCGCGCTGCGGAGCCTGCTAGTCTCTTTCGAGTTGCAGTTGTGGTCCCATGGACTTTGTGTGCGCCTGCTGATGTGTCGCAGGCGCACCTTTTGTTTCCCGGCTCTTTTCCCGGGTGGGTGCTCATCCCGGCGACTCGGAGTCCGCACTGTGCGGGTTCCGGACGGCCCCTTGAAGGAGATTTCTTTATGGCTAATGGCACTGTGAAGTGGTTCAACGCGGAAAAGGGCTTCGGCTTCATCGAGCAGGAGGGCGGCGGTCCTGACGTGTTCGCCCACTACTCGAACATCAACGCCAACGGCTTCCGTGAGCTGCTCGAGGGCCAGAAGGTCGAGTTCGACGTCACGCAGGGCCAGAAGGGCCCGCAGGCCGAGAACATTCGTCCGCTGTAGTTT
>NZ_JAQYWZ010000573.1:0-2343 GCF_036290945.1 Streptomyces sp. BE303 | reverse complement strand
CGGCGATCCCCTGGATCGAGCGGTCGGTGAAGAAGACGCCGGTCTCCTCCTCGTAGACGTCCAGGCCGACGCCGGAGAGCCGGCCGGCCCGCAGCGTCTCGACCAGGGCCGCGCTGTCGACCAGACCGCCGCGGCTGGAGTCGACCAGGATGGCGTCGTCCTTCATCCGGGCCGGCGCGGCGGCGTCGATCAGGTGGTGGGCGGCGGGCAGAGCGCCGCGTACCGGGCCTTGCGTGGAACCGAGTCTCCGCAGGTCAGCCTATGTGTGCTGTGGATGCTCCGGAACGCCCTCCGCCGTCGTGGGAAACGCGGAGGACATCGGTGCAGGTCGTCGAGTGCCGGGCGAGAGTGGTGCGTCGCCGGTGTCGACGAGGCGTACGGCGGCGGCCAGGTGCGCGGGGGTGACGTCCTTGAGGAGGAGACCGCTGGCTCCGGCGGTGAGGGCGGCGTAGACGTATTTGTCGAGGTCGAAGGTGGTCAGCATGATCACCCGGGCAGCCCGGCGAAGGCGATCTTGTCGATGAGCGGGGGCGGCCGGGAAACTCGACCCGGCCGTGCACGCTTCCGTACTGGACCCGGGCAACGCAGGTACTGCCACCGTCATCACCTTCTCCACCGTGTTCACCGCGCTGCTGACCCTCGTCGCCTCGCTGGGCGTCTTCAACACCGTCCTCCTCAACACCCGCGAACGGCGCAGGGACCTGGGCATGCTCAAGTCCATCGGAATGACGCCCCGGCAGGTGATCCTGATGACGGTGACCTCGGTCGCCGGACTCGGCGCGATCGGCGCGGTGCTCGGCATCCCACTCGGAATCGTCGCCCATCGCCTCGTCGTGGACCACGTCGGCGTGATCGACTTCCCCGCGTACATGAAGGACGTCTGGCACGCACCGCAACGGGCGCGGACATCGGCAGGACCCACTGCCACTACGTGGTGCTGGACTCCGAGGGCAGGAATGCGCCCGTGCGGCCTGCCGTGGCCGTCAGATGTCGGAGTAGCTGAAGTCCCCGACCGTCCAGCTGCTGATGTCCTCGATCGCGATGCGGTACATGCCGCCGGTGTGCGGCAGCGCGAAGTCGCCCTGCAGAATCCTCGCCCGGTGGAGATGAAGATGGGTGGGCCGTGCAGGCAGGCCACCCGGGGGCGGGACGAAGAGGGCGGCGAACGGCTTCACGTGCTCCGAGGCCTGGAGGACCTCCGCCACCCGCTCCCACCAGAGGGTCACTGGCGCGAGCCGTCCGGTGATGACCGCGCCTGGGACCACCACGGTCAAGGACATCTGATTGCTGTGCTCGGATTCGACCATCGCGGCGATGTCGACGAGCAGCCCGTCAGGGTTCGACATGAATCCCAGGATAGGACACGGCCTCCGGCGCCCACGCGTCTGGGGCAGCGGCCATGGCGGTCACGGGCCCCGCGCCGGCTACTACGCGGCGGCGACCTGGCGCGCGGGTCGGCTGCGCCGCGGCGCGGGGCAGCCGGAAGCAGCCGTGGGGCCCTGGGCGGCGCCGGGATCGTCCGGTCCGGCGGTCACGATCAGGTCGGTTCCGAGGGCGGTGACGGTGAAGCCCGCTGCGTGGAGGATTTGCGCGTCCCCTCCTGAGCCGAGAACCGCGTGCGTCCCGGGTCAGAGTTTGAACATCGCGGCGTAGGGCTGGGTGATGCGCTCCCGTCGCGATCCGAAGTCGACGAGTACCGCGATGTCGCTGTCGCCTTCGACCCCGATGGCGCGGCCGAGGCCGTAGGTGTCGTGGGTGACGCGGTCGCCGACGGCGAAGTGCTTGCGCGGCGCCTCGATCCGGGCCTTGAAGGGGCTGGTGGGCAGGGCGCGGCGAACTGCTGCAGATTTCGACATTCCCCGCAGTATGCGCCGAAAATCGCGGGAGCGGGTCTTTCCGATGCCCCCTTGGGAGGGTGTCCCGCAGAACCGGGGGTGAAATGTCCGCCCGCGGTGCGACTGGGCCTGCTAGAGTCTCCTTAGTTGCAGTAGTGGTTCCCATGAACTTGGTGTGCGCCTGCTGATGTATCGCAGGCGCCTTTTTGTTTCCCGGCTCTTCCCCGGGTGGGTGCTCATCGCGGCGACTCGGATCCCGCGCTGTGCGGCTTCCGGACAGCCCCTTGAAGGAGATTTCTTTATGGCTAATGGCACTGTGAAGTGGTTCAACGCGGAAAAGGGCTTCGGCTTCATCGAGCAGGAGGGTGGCGGTCCTGACGTGTTCGCCCACTACTCGAACATCAACGCCAACGGCTTCCGTGAGCTGCTCGAGGGCCAGAAGGTCGAGTTCGACGTCACGCAGGGCCAGAAGGGCCCGCAGGCCGAGAACATTCGTCCGCTGTAGTTT
>NZ_JAQYWZ010000572.1:0-12109 GCF_036290945.1 Streptomyces sp. BE303 | reverse complement strand
GCTGCACGAACTCCTCGGCATGCCCACCGACGAGGCGTCCGTCAACATCACCCGCAGCCGCCTCGGACGCCTCACTCGCCAAGGCTTCCTCACCCAACCCGGACGAGGCCGCTACCAGAAACGGACTTAACGTCCACTGACAGTCAGATATATCTGAGCATGCTCTGTTTGCGTTCCCTTGACTGTCTGGTGGGTTCCGCGTGCTGTACCGCTCCGTCGCTTTCCTGCTGTCGTTGACCATGGTCGTCCTCGGGACGGCGGAGGGGACGGCGGCCGCTGAGGAGATCGTTCGTCAGGCCGCCGCAGCTACACCGGACCCGGGCCCCCTTCCCCGCCAGGGCGCCGGCAGCGCAGAGGGCCTCGGCCATGACGCGAGCGCGGCGGCGACCAGCGCCGACGCCGGCGCCGAGGGCGGACGCGACGGTGCAGTGCCGGCGCCGGGCGAGCTGCCCGAGGAGCAGACGGCCGGCGCGGACCCGACTGCATCGGCGTCGCTCATCCCTCCGCCGGCGCCCCTGCCCACCACTGAGGTCCAGGCCGCCGAGACACCGACCAAACCGCAGGGCAAGGCGGAGAAGGCCGCCAAGGAAAGCACCGGCAGGTCCAAGGAGTTCGACCCGGCCACGAGCACCGAGCTGCCGGACAAGCGCACCGCCCACCAGCGCACCTACCGGAATGCGGACGGCACCTTCACCACCCGCAGCTACCCCAGTCCGGTCAACTTCCGCCGTGCCGACGGCTCCTGGGCCGAGATCGACACCACCTTGATCCCCGACGGCAAGGTCACCGCCGGCCGCGCCGCGCCCACCCAGTCCGGTTGGACCACGACCTCCGGGGAGAGCCGGCTCACCCTCGCGCTCAGCGCCGACGCCGACCCGCTCGTCCGTCTCCAGCTCGCCGACGGGGTCTCCGTCGGCTACGCCCTGAAGGACGCCGCCCAGGCCCAGGGCACTACCCAGGGCGGCACCATCACGTATCCCGAGGCACGCCCGCACGCCGATGTCACCTTCCAGGCGGGCAGCACCTCCTTCAAGGAGACTCTCGTCCTCAAGGACGCCGCCGCTTCCGCCGAGTGGGTCTTCCCACTGCGCCTGCAGGGCGTGACCGCGTCGCTGGATGCCGGCGGCGCCGTGGTGTTCACCGACCTGTCGGGCACCGTGCGCGGCCGGATGCCGCCCGGGTGGATGCAGGACTCCGCCTTCGCCCCCAACACCGAAGAGGGTGCCATCTCCGGTGGCGTCGGCTACGAACTTGTGTCCGTGGACGGCGGCCAGGCTCTCAAGGTCACGCTCGACCAGGCATGGCTGCATGCAGCGGAGCGCGTCTACCCGGTCAAGGTCGATCCCTCGCTGTCCTCGATCAAGGCCGTCGACGGCACCTACATCGAGTCGCCCTACAACCTGGACTTCTCCGGTGACGTGGCGCTGAAGGCCGGTACCTACGACGGCGGAGTGCACCAGGCCGAGTCCTACATCAAGTTCAATGGTGTGGAGGACGCTCTCAACAACGCCAACGTCCTTGGTGTCCGGCTGTCGCTGTACAGCATGTGGTCCAGCAGCTGCCGCTCCCGGACGGTGAGTATCCACCCCATCACCTCCAACTGGTGGGAGGGACTCCCGCGCGCCTTCCCCGGTCCGTCGACCGGCCCCGCGCTCGCCGCTCCGGCCTTCGCCCACGGCTGGCGGCCCAGCGCCAACGTCGCCTGGGTCTGCGCCCAGGCGTGGGAGTCGATCGACTTGGGTGCCGAGGGCCGCAACCTCGTCAACTCCTGGACGCACCACTGGTCGCCCAACTACGGCCTGGCGATCAAAGCCGACATGTGGGACTCCTACGGGTGGAAACAGTTCGGCAGCGACGACCACAACGGCGGCCAGCCGATCCTGGACATCACCTGGTCCAAGTACGGCGCGGGCTACGAGCTGTGGGGCCTGCAGCAGCCGGTGACGATGACCCAGGAGGGCATCGTCCGGCTCCGGGCCTGGAACTGGGGCATGGAGACCTGGACGCCCAGCAGCAGCTACAAGATGTCGTACCTGCTCTACGACGAGTGGGGCAACGACATCACGAACTATGGCACCAACGTCGCCTGGACGTCGATGCCGCACGACGTCCCGCCGGGTACCGGGGTGGTGATCGACGCGCACATTCGCACCCTGCCCCAGGGGACGTACACCGTCGCGTTCACCATGGACGACTTCATGCACAGCAACTTCTGGATCGACGGCTACGTCCAGCCCATCTCCATCCGGATCTCGTCCGTCAACGTGCCGCCGCACCTCACCCGGCTCGCCCCGCCGTCCGGCGCGGTGGTCTACCAGACCCAGCCGACCCTCGCCGCGGAGGGCCAGGACCCCGACCGCGCCCCGAGTTCCGCGCTCGACTTCAAGTTCTCCGTGTGCCGGGTGGCCGGAAACGACCCCCGGGTGGACTGTCGGGAGAGTAACTGGCTGATCGGCCAGCCCCGGTTCGCCGTGCCCGCCGGATGGCTGGGCTGGAACGAGCAGTACGCCTGGTACGCCAAGACCGGCGACGGGGCGGCCGAGAGCGACTGGTCCCAGCCGTCGTACATTCGCACCGTCCTGCCCCAGCCCAACCAGTACGTGAACTCCTCCGACACTGGCCGCGCCTTCAACACCGCCGCCGGAAACTACACCGCCGCCGCCACCGACGCCTCCGTGCCCACCGTCGGACCCGACCTGTCCGTCACCCGCAGCTACAACTCGCTCGATCCGCGCACCACCGGCCTCTTCGGCGCCGGCTGGAGCACACCGTGGGACATGCGTATCCAGGTGGAGACGAGCAGTTGGTTGTCGATGCCCGGCAACGTGCTCCTCACCGCGACCAATGGTTCGCGTGCCCGCTTCGGCTGGGACCAGGGCAAGAACTCCTACGTCGCAGGCTCCGGCATGGCGGCCGACCTGCGCAAGCTCCCCGACGGGAACTGGCTGCTGACCGACCGCGGCGGAAGGGCCCACTACTTCGACCCCAGTGGTCGGCTGGGGCAGGTACGGGACATGGCCGGGCACATCCAGGAGCTCTTCTACGCCGGCGACAAGCTGATGCAGGTCAAGGACTCCACCTCTGGCCGCTTCGTGAGCTTCGGCTGGACCGGCAACCACGTGACGAACGTCAGCCCGTCCGGCTCCACCGGAGGCTGGTCCTACCAGTACGACGGCGACCGCCTCACCAAGGTCTGCCCGCCGGAAGTGGCCCTCACCGCAGACAAGGGCTGCACGGTCTACGAGTACGCCACCGGTTCGCGCTACCGTACCTCCGTCCGTGACGCGGGCGCGAGCGGCTACTGGAGGCTCGGCGAGAACACGGGCAGCGCCGCCGCCAACGACGCCCAGGTCAGCGACCGCGCGCCGAGCGACGCCAGGGACGTGGCCTGGGGCACCCCCGGTCCCCTGGCCGGAAGCACCGACACTGCCGTGACCCTCCACGGACGGCCCACCTCCTGGGTCGAACTACCCAACCGTGCGATCAGCTCCTCCACCAACCGCAGCGTCGAGCTCTGGTTCCGCACCGGCGGCGCCGGTGTGATCCTCTCCCTGCAGAACCGCGCGATGGGCGAGGACCCGTACAACGTCGTGCCGGCGCTCTACGTCGGCTCCGACGGCCGGCTGCGCGGCATGTTCTTCGGCATCACCGGGGGCCCGATCACCACGGCGGGCCCGGTGAACGACAACGCATGGCACCACGTGGTCCTCGCCGGCGCCCGGGACAAGACGGCGCTGTTCCTCGACGGCACGCTCGTCGGTACGGGCCAGGGCGAGATCGACCACATCAACATGGACCGCGCCTACCTCGGCGGGGGCTGGACCGGCACCATGCCCGGCGGCAACGGCGGCTGGTCCTGGTTCAACGGCCAGGTCGACGAGGTCGCCGTCTATGACCAGCCGCTCACCGACCAGACCGTCGCCGAGCACTACGCGCTTCGCACGGGCAGCGCCCAGCTGACCCGAACCACCCTGCCATCCGGGCGCACCGGCGCCCGGATGGCCTACGACGGCGTCTCCGAGCGGCTCACCACCGTCACCGACGGCGCCGGCGGCGACTGGAGGATCTCCGATCCGGCCTTCACCGGCGGCTCCTTCCTCTACAGCAACGCCGTCAAAGCCTCCAACCCGGCCGGCTTCTGGCGCCTCGGCGAGCGCGACGGCGCGCTCGCGGCCGGCGAGGTCGGCAGCGGCACGGCCGGAACGTACGGTGACGGCGTCACCAAGCGAGCGCCGGGGGTCTTCGCTCCCACCGACGACACCGCCGTGCGCTTCGACGGTGGGCCGGCCTCTCACATCGAGATCCCCCAGGAGGTGCTGCACGCCACGACCGACCTGGCGGTCGAGCTCTGGTTCAACACGACCGAGCCGGGCGTCCTGATGGGCGACCAGAGCCGCACGATCGACGATCCTCAGGGCGTCGGCGGCACCTGGACTCCGATCCTGTACGTCGACTCCAACGGAAAACTCCGGGGCCGCTTCTACGACACCAGCGCCAGCACCGAGTCGGCGAACGCGGTGACGGACGGCTCCTGGCACCATGTCGTGCTCTCCGCCCAGGGGGCGACCCAGACCCTGTACATGGACGGCCGGATCGTCGGCTCACAGGCCGGAGCGGTCAACCACCAGGCCAACACCCACACCTACCTGGGTGCGGGCTTCGCCCGGTTGTGGCCCGCCTCGCCCGGCGACATCAGCCGCTTCACCGGCCTCATCGACGAGGCCGCGATCTACCAGCACCCGCTCAGCGAGGCCGACGTCCTCGCCCACTACCGGGCCCGCGGCTCCCAGGTCGCGGGGCAGGGCGCAGGCTACCGGGCGTCGGTGGTCGCCGACTCCCCGGGCGGCTACTGGCGCCTGGACGAGACCGGCGGCACCGCGGTGGCCAGCGAGGTCGCCGCGATCAAGGGCAACGGCACCTTCGGGCCCGCCGTCACGCCCGCCACCACCGGCGTGTTCGGGCCCGGTGACGGCAAGGCGGTCGAGTTCAACGGCACCAGCACGTCCTACGTCGACCTGCCCACGCCCGTCCTCCAGGCCAGGGCCGACATCGCCGCCGAGCTCTGGTTCCGCACCTCGGGACCGGGCGTCCTGCTCTCGTTGCAGAGCGAGCCCGTGAACGCGCCGCCGTACAACGTGGTGCCGGCCCTGTACGTCGGCTCCGACGGAAAGCTCCGGGGCGGGTACTACGGCATCTCCGGCGGTCCGGTCACCTCGGGCGGCGCGGTCACCGACGGCTCGTGGCACCACGCGGTGCTCAGCGCCGGGCAGGGCACCCAGTCCCTCTACCTGGACGGCGCGCTGGTCGGGATCCTCCCCGGCGCGGCCGACCACCTGAACATGAACCGCACCTACCTGGGGGGCGGCTATACCGGCACCATGCCCGGCGGGAACGGCAGCTCGTCCTGGCTGAACGGCCAGATCGATGAGGTCGCCCTCTACCAGCACCCGCTGACCGCCGAGCGCGTAGCCGCCCACTACCAGGCCCGCTCGCTGTCGGCCGCCACCGAACTGGCGTCCCGCGTCACCCTGACCGACCCGGCCGGCGGCGTCTCCACCGAGGTCCACGACGCCACCCGCGGCAACCGCCTGATCGCCCGCACCGACGAGTCGGGGGCCACCACCAGCTACACCTACGACACCGGCGGCTACCTCCACTCCGTCACCGACCCCAACGGCCACAGCAGTGTGAGCGGCCACGACGCCCGCGGCAACACCGTCTCGATCACCACCTGCCGTGACGTCAACTCCTGCTGGACCTCCTACACCGGCTACTTCCTCAACCCCGACGACCCGCGCGATCCGCGCAACGACAAGCCCACCGAGACCCGCGACGGCCGTTCCTCCGGGCCCGCCGACAACACCTACCGCACCGTCGTCAGCTACACGGCCCTGGGCTTGCCCGACACCACCACCCGCCCTGACGGCCGCACCACCCGTGCCACCTACACCGCGGGCACCGAGCCGGCCACCGGCGGCGGCACCACCCCGCCGGGTCTGCTGGCCACCGAGACCACCGCCGGCGGAGCGGTGACGACGTACGCCTACAACGCCGCGGGTGACGTGGTGCGATCCGTGCTGCCCAGCGGGCTCGTCTTCACCTACGGCTACGACACGGCCGGCCGCAAGATCTGGACGACTGAGACCTCCGACGCGCAGCCGGCAGGCGTCACCACCACCTACGTGTACGACTCCCGCAACCGCCTCACCGTCCAGACCGGGCCGAAGGTTTCCGACGCGGTGACCGGCTCCGAGCACCAGACCCGCTCCACGACGACGTACGACGCGGACGGCCGGGTGACCGGCACGACCGGCGCCGACATCGTCGGCACAGACGGTTCACGGACCGCCACGACCGTCTACGACACGGCCGGACGGGCCGAGACGGACACCGACGCCGAAGGCGGCGTCACCCGTTACGGCTACGACGCGCTTAGCCGCATTACCAGCCTGACCGACCCGTTGGGCCAGGTCACGCGGTTCACCTACACCCCTCGCAGCCAGCGCGCGACCACCGTCGTCGAAGGCTGGAACGGTGACGTCGGCGCCACCCGTGACCTGACCGTCGAGAGTCGGGCCTACGATCCGGCCGGACGCCTGGCGTCGGTCACCGATGCGATGGGCGCCGTCACCTCCTACACCTACTTCGACGACGGGCTGCCCGCGACGGTAACTGTCGAGAACGTGACCCAGTCCGACGGGACCGTCCGTTCCATCGTGATGGAGGCGGCCGAGTACGACGGTGCCGGCCAGCTCGTCAAGCGCACCACCGGTGGCGGCCGCACCACCACGGTGAACACCTTCGACTCCGTCGGCCACGTCACCCGGAGCGTGCTCGATCCGGCGGGACTCAAGCGCACCGTCTCCGCCGGCTATGACGCCGACGACCGCGTCACGTCCACCACCCTGAAGGTCAGTGACATCGAGAACAGCGTCCAGAGCAACACCTACGACGCCGCGGGCCGCCTGACCCGCAGCGAGCTGTCCTCCTCCCTCGGAGGACCGAGCAGCGTCGCGACCTACGCCTACGACCAGCGCGGCCTGGTCATCGGCAGCACCTCGCCGATCGGCAACGCGGCGGGCGCGGACCCGGCCGCCCACACCACCACGTACACCTACGACGTCCTCGGCCGCCCCGTCACCGTCACCTCGCCGCCGGTGTCGGCCGAGAGCGGCGGCGCCGCTGGGGCGATCATCAGGCCGACCTCCACGACCGGCTACAACGCCTTCGGCGAGGAGGTCTCCGCCAAGGACCCGCTCGGCCGCGTCGCCCGCACCACCGTCGACCGGCTCGGCCGTGCCACCTCCACCGCCCTGCCCGCCTACACGCCGCCCGGAGCCGGTACCCCGCTCAACGCCACCGGCAGGGTCGAGTACGACAAGCTGTCCCGCGTCGTCGCCGCCACCGACCCGGCCGGGCGACGGACCACCTTCGCGTACGACCGCCTCGGCCACGGGACCAAGCGCGTGGATCCCAACTCCGTCGGCGGTCTGCAGCCTCCGGTCGACGACAATCCGCCCACCTGGACCTCCACCTGGACCCCCACCGGGCTCCGACTCTCCGCCACGGATCCGCTGGGAGCCCGCACCGAGGCGACCTACGACCAGCTCGGCCGCGTCCTCACCGCCACCACGGTCGAACGCAAGCCCGTGCTGCAGAACCTGACTAGCCGGTTCACCTGGGACGACGCCGGGAACCAGACCGCCGCGACCAGCCCCGGCGGCAGCGTCGGGAAGGCCACGTACAACGTGGCGGGCCAGATCGTCACGGCGACCGACCCGCTCGGCCGCACCAGCCGCCGCGACTACGACGGTGTCGGCCGCCTCGTCAAGAGCACCGCCCCGATGGGCGAGGCCGTCCGCATCCGCTTCGACGGCCTCGGGAACCCGGTCGTCGCCGAGGACCTCGACGCCGCCGGTTCGGTTCTGCGCACGGTCACCACCGCGTTCGACCTCGAAGGCCGCACGGTGAGTGCGACCAGCCCGACGACCGGAGCCGTCACCACCACCCGCTACGACGCGCTCGGCCGTACGGTCGCGTTCACCGAGCCCGTCGCCGTCGGCCAGCCGATCACCACGACCTTCGGCTACGACGCCGTTGGCAACCGCACCCGTCTCACCGACGGACGCGGCAACACCACCGTCTACACGTTCAACGCCTGGGGCCTTCCCGAGAGCACGGTCGAACCGTCCACCACCGCCCACCCCGGCGCGGCCGACCGCACCTGGACCACCGCCTACGACGTGGCCGGTCAGGCCGTGAAGCTCACCGAACCGGGCGGCGTGGTGCGCACCCGTACCTTCGACCCGGCCGGGCGTGTCGTCCGCGAGAGCGGGGCCGGAGCGGAGACGGGGACCATCGACCGCGAGTTCGCCTACGACAAGGCCGGACAGCTGGTCCAGCACAACGCGACCGCGCCGGCGAGCCAGGCGTACGCCTACAACGATCGGGGCCTGCTGCTCAAGGCTGGCACCGACCTGAACGTCCAGGCCCAGACCTGGGAGTACGACGCCGAGGGCCGTCAGACCAAGCGCTGGGACAAGTCCACCGGAACCAGCATCTTCGGCTACAAGCCCGACGGTCAGCTGGACTGGGCGCACAACCCCCAGACCGGTACCCAGAACTGGTACGGCTACGACGGCGACGGCCGCCTCAGCAAGCACTTCTACGTCGCCCCGGACCCGGCCGACACCACCAAGCTCAAGGCCATGTCAGAGCGCCGTCTCAGCTACGACGCGTTGGGGCGCCTCGCCGCCGACCAACTCCTCGTGAACCCCACTGTCGGCACCAGCGCTCAGCTCACCGCCACCGCCTACGCCTACGACCTCGACGACCGTCTCACCCGCAAGACCGTCAGCGGCACCCCCACCGACCCGGTGCGGGACAACACCTACGGCTACGACCTCGCCGGCCGTCTGACCTCGTGGACCGCCGACGGCACCACCAGTCCGTACACCTGGGACGCCGCCGGCAACCGCACCGGCAACGGCACCGCCACCGCCTCCTACGACGAGCGCAACCGGCTCCTCGGAGACGGCACCAGCACCTACCGCTATACCGCACGCGGCACCCTCACCGGCGTGACCACCGGAGTGCAGGAGGAGACCCTCGGCTACGACGCCTTCAACCGCTTGATCAGCGACGGCACCGTCACCTATACCTACGACGGCCTGGACCGCGTCATCGGCCGCAACGCCGCCAGGTTCACCTACGACGGCGGCACCAGCAACCTGACCAGCGACGGCACGTGGAGCTACGCCCGCGACAGCGCCGGTACCCTCCTCGGCGCCACCGATGGCACCAATAACGTCCGCATCCGCACCGACCAGCACACCGACGCCACCGCCACCCTGAACACCGACGGCACCGCCGTCGTCGGCGCCACCACCTACGACCCCTTCGGCAAGCCCGTCACCACCAGCGGCACCCGGTCCAGCCTCGGCTACCAGTCCGGCTGGACCGACCCCACCACCGGCGACGTCAACATGAGCGCCCGCTGGTATCGTCCCGGTACCGGCGGCTTCACCTCCCGCGACTCCTGGCAGCTGAACCCGTCCCCGTCCGTCCAGGCCAACCGCTACACGTACGGCAACGCCAGCCCGATCAACGGCACCGACCCGACAGGGCACGAGAACATCTCGCACTGTGGCTGTGGAGGCCCGGCGGCCGTGGCCCCCGCCGTCCCCGGCCCCAGCACCGGGCAGGCGGCGGCCGGCAACGGCGGCGGTATCAACTTCGGAGGCAACGGCCGGTTCGGCGGCTCCGTGACCATCAAGCAGGGCTCCGGCCAGTCCGCCCCGCAGGCGGCCCAGCCGGCCGCGCCGTACGTCCCGAACACCTCGGGTGCCCGGGCACAGGCTCCGAACTCCGCACCCGTGCCGGGCGTGCCGTTCGCCGGTGCGAACGTGGTGGGACTCGGTGGCTATGGCTCCACGAGTAGCTCATCGTCGAGCAGCTCCTGGGGCAACGAGATCGACCGCGAGAAGCAGGAGGCCCGGGACTGGCGTCGGAGCAACCCCGGTCGCCTGTCCAGCAGCAAGCCGGTCGGCCAGGGAACAGCTTCCTCGCCGACCGCAAAGGGCGCGCCACCGGCCTCGCCGAAGGGCCCGGCGTCCCCGAAGAAGCCGACCGGCTCGTCCGTCAAGAACCCGACCGGAGCCCGCGGCCCCCAGAAGCAGCCGACCTGCAAGACCTGCGGCCCGGTCAAGGCACCCCCACGCCCGGCCGCGCCCAAGGCCGAGCCCCCCAAACCCATCCTCGACAAGAACGCACCCGCACCCCAACGCCCCACCCCCCAGGTCGACTGGACCCCCCCGAACTCCCGAGACGCCCTCAACTTTCTCGCCGCGAGCTATAACACGGTCGATCTGCTGAACCAGCTGACCATTGAGCAGAACGTCATTCCCGAAAATGAGCTCGGGAATCCCGGGCTCCTTGTCCTGACGGACGTTGAGGCCGAGTCGTACGTTCAGAAATTCGATGACCGAAAGTCCGGATACGACTGTGTGAACGGGGGGCGAAGCAAGGTCTACTACCAGCCGTTGGACGGGCTTGGACGGGCAACCGGAGTGCAGGCCTGCCTTAACCGGCCTGCCTACAATTACTTCGATTCGGGCACCGGTGAGCTGCTCAATCCGCACAATGAGGATTGGACAAACATCATGGGCAGTGAGGTTGAGTGGCCGATCCGGGATCCGGACCTGCTGCCGCCGGGGTTCCGTCTGGGGGCCGGCCTGAACCGTGGTCACCTGTTGGCGCGGCAGCTGGGCGGTGACGGGCTGGACCGCCGTAACCTGGTTCCGTTGTACAGTCTGGTGAACGTCTCGACCATGAAGCGGTACGAGAACCGGGTAAAGGCTGCAGTGGATTCAGGTGAGTCGGTTTACTATGCCGTCCGCCCGGTTTACGATGGCGACAACACGATCCCGACATCCATTGTCATGATCGCTTGGGGCAATAGGAATACAAGGTTTGTGGCGCGAGTTCCGAACGTTCGTTGATAGTGGAGGTGGTCTAGGTTGAGTTGGACTGAGCGTCTTCGTATCGAAATCGGATGGGATCGACCGCGAGAGAATGTCGACTGGACTGCGGTCGAGTCATTGCTCGGCTTGGCGCTTCCGGGATCTTACAAGGATTATGCTGAGGCGTTCGGGTGGGGTGAGTTCAATGGCGCGATTGAAGTTTTTGGGGCGGTTGGAGACATTTCGCACGGCGGTATTGTGGGCGAATCGAAGAAGCGGTCGGAACTGGCCGATCTGGATCAAGAGTTCGAGTCGATGTATGCGCCGTACTCGGTCTTCCCAAATCCGGGCGGGTTGATGATCTGGGGCGTCACGGGGCGCGGAGATTCACTCTTCTGGGAGACTCGCGGAGAAATTTCGGAACGTTGGCCGATCGTGGCTATCACGGAGGACGGGCGTTCGTTCTCCTACGGAATGGAGGTCTCCGAGTTCCTCTACGGATGTGTTGTGAGCGGGGACATCAGGCCCTTCTCTGCCGTTTCTCGAGGTTATGCAAGCGGGTTTATGCCAATTGAATCCTACGAGTGAGGTAATGTGGAGGCCCGGTCTCCTGATGCCCGATAATGTCATGCCAGGGTTCCTCTCATGACGAGTGGCACGGTGGGAATCCTTTCCCTGCGGGACCAGGGAGTTGGATGCAAGGAACGGGCGCTGCGCCTCGGGCTAGCGGCGATGACTGATTTGGGCGTCAGGTATTTCCTCGTCGGTGCTCTCGACGGTACGCCGCCCAATCCCTTCAGTGACGGCTCCTGGAGCGTGCCCCCACGCGACTGCCGGAACCAGCAGAGAGGGGGACGTCCTCGTGATATTTCGGCAGCTGGCCTGCATCCGCCTCTGTGGCGGAGGCTTCACCCGGTCGATCCCGGAGGACCGGACGGCCACTCCTGGTGAGCCACGGTCGGCAAGCACCCATTGGAAGACATCCCATTTGGTTGGGTTGGGTAAACGTGTCGCGCGTCAGACTTTGTGGCAGGGCTTGTTTCTTGCGGGTCCTGCCCTGTGAAGGAGTCTGATCGATCATGGTGAGGCCGCCGGTGTTGCCGCCGGAGGAGAAGGTCCGGATCGTGCTGTCGATCCTGGCCGGTGAG
>NZ_JAQYWZ010000571.1:0-3181 GCF_036290945.1 Streptomyces sp. BE303 | reverse complement strand
GTAGCGGGCGATCTCGGCCTGTGCGGCGGCCTCGGTGGCGCGCTCGGGGGCGGCCGGGGGCGGGGTGGTACGTCGGAAGAACGGCACGGATCCTCGATGGGTCAGCGGTGGATGGTGGAGATGATCAGGAGGGTGGCGAGGACCAACACCCCGGCGTCCGAAACGGCGTAGGCCGCTCTCGCCCGCGCGGGGTCCGGCAGCCCCCACCGGTAGCGGTCCGAGGTATCGCGGTACTCGCCCTGGCCGTCGTCGATCACCGGGCCGGGGCCCGCCCGGGGCATCCGGGGTGACCGGAGATCAGTTCACGCCGCGCGTCGACCGTGCGGTGCAGGGGCCCGCGCGTGCAGGCCCGGAAGTGAATGCACGTCCCCGTGGTCTCTGGCAGGGGAACTCCGGTCCCGCCCGCGATGCTCACCGGGCCCCGCCGACTGCGTGGAAACGCCGCTGCTCCAGCTTCTGTGGAGTCTCCCAGAGCCGGCGGCTCCGGGCCAGCATCTCCTCGACACCCTGGAGCGCCTTCTCCCAGGCAGGGCCTGATGGGGCGAAGAACCCGGTAGGGGTGGCGTCGGTGTCGATGGTGAGGTTGCTCATCGCTGTCGTCACGCGCCCAGCATCGACATCCCCGCAGACCGACACCAGGGCCACGGTGGGTACCCACGATGGAGCCGTGTCAGGACGTCGAGCAGAGCTACGCTGCTGCCACCATCGACCCCGGGAGGCCCCCGTGCCCGCACCGGAACCACTGCCCGGACGCCTGCTCGGCGACCCCGCGTTCGCCAGCGCGTGCGCCAACCGCGAGATCAGCATCCTCTTCCAGCACGCGAAGAGGGCAGGCATCGGCTCCGCGCAGATCGCCCGCCGCACCGGGCTCACGACCAGCCGTGTCACCGAGATCATGACCGGCGGTCGGGCCGTGTCCAGTATGGACGTGATCGAGCGCATCGCCGACGGTCTGCGCATCCCCGGCCGCATGCTCGGCCTCGCCGACCGCCCGTGGGAGCCGGCTCCCGAGCCGACCTCCTACCGTCCCTCCGCCGTACCCGAGACCTGGGAAGTCCTCGACATGCTGTCCCGCTCCACTGCCTCCGACGCCGCACTCGGCCATCTGGAGGCCGCGGTCGCCGATGTCGCCTACCGCTACCCGGCCACCCCGCCCGCCGAGTCGGTGCCCGTACTTCAACGCCAACTCGTCGGCGTGCACGACATGCTCGCCCGTCCGCAGGCCCTCGCCGCGCGGCGCCGGGGTGTGCGGATACTGGCGGCAGTCTCCGGCCTCCTCGGCCTCGCCCACCACGACCTCGGCGACCGTGGCCGCAGCGACGCGCACTTCCACCTCGCCACCGCCGCTGCCAGCGAGGGGGAGGCAGGCGACCTGACCGCCTGGCTCCTGACCATGCAGAGCATCGTCGAGTACACCGCAGGACGGCGCGGCACCGCCGCCGCCCTCCTCCAGCAGGCCGCCGCCCACGCCGAGACTGCTGCCCCGCGACGTCGGGCGTGGGTCACGGCCAACCTGGCCAGGGTCCTCGCCGCTCACGGGGACCGCTCCGAGGCGCTGGCCGTGCTCGACCAGGCTGCCCACCACCTAGACCTCGCCGACAGCGAGCCCCCCGGTGGCCTCGACTTCTTCACCGCCCCGCGCCTCGACGGCCTCGCCGGCGAGACACACTCCCATCTCGGCGAGCATGAGGCGGCCAGCCGCCTGCTCGAAGCCGCACTCGGTCGGCGGGACGCCGCCGACACCAAAGGGCGCGCCGTCCTCACGCTCGACCTTGCCGGGGTACGGCTCGCTCAGGGCGATCTTCAAGCAGCGTGTGAGACCGCGCACGCAGCCCTCGATGTCGCGGGGGCCACCGTCGTCCAGCCCCTCCTTCTCCGGGCCCGTGCGCTCCAGCAGGCCCTGACCCCGTGGGCTGCAGAGAGGCCCGTGCAGGAGCTGACTGCGCGCGTGAGAGAGTCGAACCGCCAGCTCGCACGCGCGTAAGAGGGGGCCCGGTGTCGGACTCGGAGTGGCAGGTCTACGGGCAGCGGCAGGTCTACGGCTCGCCGTGGGTAGAGCTGTGGCTCGCCGATGTCGAGGTGCCCGGCGTCGGCCGGATCGACCACCACGTCGTCCGGATGCCCCGGGCCTCCACCACCGCAGTCGTCACCGACGAGGACGGCCGGTTCCTGTTGATCCACCGGCACCGCTTCATCACCGGCCGTTGGGGCTGGGAAGTGCCGGCAGGCTGGGCCGACCCCGGTGAGGAGCCGGCCGCAGCCATCGCCCGCGAGGTCGAGGAAGAGACCGGGTGGCGTCCCGGCCGGATCGAGCTGATGACCGAGTACGACGCCATGGCAGGCATCTCGGATGCCCACTTCCGCTCCTACCACGTCACCGGCTGCACGCGGATCGGCGAGCCGACCGACATCTCCGAGGCAGCCCGGGTGGAGTGGCTGACCGAGGCCGAGGTGGTCGACCTGCTGACGAGCCGGGAGGTCTCCGACGGCCCCTCGCACGCCGCGCTCTCCTACTACCTAGGCCCGCACCGGCTCGCGAGGAGATCGAGGCCGCACTGAAGGGCTGACCCCGGACACGTCGTCGGCGGTGACCGGAACGGTCAGCCGGGTGTGGGCGGTCAGCGTGGTGCTCGTGCTTCCCACGGAGTCGCTCGTACGGATCGCCCCGGACATCCGGGCGACGTCGGCGATGGGCCAGGCGGCCACGCGTTCTTCCTCACGTGTCCCACCGGGCCGGTCGGTAGGGGCTTCCGTTGCGGCAACCGCAGGCCCCGGCGCGGCCTCCGGCTCGCCCGGCGGGCCCGCCCGTGACGGATCCCACCCTGCCGCTCGGGTGGTGGAGGGTGTGGCCGGGCCCCGGCCGCCGCGTCGTACGCCCCACCGGCCCTGCCGGTCGGGGGGAATGGTGCCGCTCACGGGTGCTCGCTCTCTGCTGCCGGCCGGTCGGTCGGCCGGGCGGGGCATCCATCCTGACGCCCCGCCCGGGCGCGGCTGATCAGTCGGAGTCGGCGTTCGACTCGTCGCGCGGGCGGAGCCGATTGCCCCGTGCCGCCCGGACCGCCTTGTTCTGGCGGCGTCGCGATCCCTCCTCGTCGCCGTCCTCGGTCGAGTAGCGGGCGATCTCGGCCTGTGCGGCGGCCTCGGTGGCGCGCTCGGGGGCGGCCGGGGGCGGGGTGGTACG
>NZ_JAQYWZ010000570.1:0-250 GCF_036290945.1 Streptomyces sp. BE303 | reverse complement strand
GCGCGGTTGATGCAGGCGTTGCCGGGTGGTGGGGCGATGGTGGCGTTGGAGGCGTCGGAGGAGGAGGTGCGGGCTGTTCTGGTCGCGGGTGTGGATGTTGCGGCGGTGAATGGTCCGTTGTCGGTGGTGGTGTCGGGTGACGAGGTGGGGGTGGAGGAGGTTCGGGGTCGTTTCGTGGGTCGTCGGTCGCGGCGGTTGCGGGTGAGTCATGCTTTTCATTCGGGGCATCTGGACGGGATGTTGGAGGAGT
>NZ_JAQYWZ010000569.1:0-860 GCF_036290945.1 Streptomyces sp. BE303 | reverse complement strand
TCCCCGCGACATGCGCCGCCGCGATCTCACCCTGCGAATGCCCCACCACCGCGTCCGGCACCACACCCAACGAACCCCACACCCGCGCCAGACCCACCATCACGGCGAACGACACCGGCTGCACCACATCCACCCGCTCCAACGAGGCGGCACCCGGCACCTGATTCACCACATCCACCAACGACCAGTCCACATAAGGCTTCAGCGCACCCTCCACCTCCGCCAGAGCCCGCGCGAACACCGGGGACTCGGCCGACAGACGCCGGCCCATCCCCACCCACTGCGAACCCTGGCCCGGGAACACGAACACCGACCGGCCCGCCACCTCCGCACGGCCGGAGACGACACCCGTCGCCTCCTCCGCGCGCGCTGCCGCGCCCAGCGCCGTCAGGACGGCCTCCCGGTCGGCGGCCACCACCACCGCCCGCTGCTCCAGCGCGGCACGCGCGGTGAGGAGGGTCCGGGCGGTCCGCGCCAGGTCGGCGTCGGGCCGTTCGGCGAGGAACCGGCCCCAGCCGTCGGCCTGGGCGTGCAACCCGGGCTCGGTGGCGGCCGACAGGACCAACGGCAGGGCGGCACCCGGCAGTACGTCGTTCGAGGCACGGCCGGCCGACGGGGAGACGGCGGACTGCTCGTCGGGCTGCTGCTCCGACGGCTCGTCGGAGGACTGCGGCGCGTCCTCGGCAGGGGCCTGTTCGAGGATGACGTGGGCGTTGGTGCCGCTCACGCCGAAGGACGACACGGCGGCCCGGCGCGGCCGGTCCACCTCCGGCCACTCCCGCTCCTCCGTCAACAGCGCGACCGCACCCGACTCCCAGTCCACCTTCGAACTCGGCGCGTCGATGTGCAGACTCTTCGGC
>NZ_JAQYWZ010000568.1:0-322 GCF_036290945.1 Streptomyces sp. BE303 | reverse complement strand
GGGCGGGGCCGAAACCCCCCAGGACCACAGGGACCAGCAGGCCACCCGGACCCACCCCAAGGGCGGGTTACCCACCGCCCCCGGCGGGGACCCGGAATCCCACAAACACCCCGACCCCGAGCACCCCCGCACCACCTACTCCCGTGAGGGCGGCTTCGTGTCCGCCGCCGTTGTGTTCGACGAGGGGCTGTTGGGGATCTCGCGGCGCGAGGCGCTGGCGATGGACCCGCAGCAGCGGTTGCTGCTGGAGACGTCGAGGGAGGCGATCGAACGGGCCGGGGACGACCCGCAGTCGCGCCGCGGCGAGCAGGTCGGCGTGCGC
>NZ_JAQYWZ010000567.1:0-42484 GCF_036290945.1 Streptomyces sp. BE303 | reverse complement strand
CGACGAGGCTGTGCGGTTCGCCGTGGGGGGGGGCTGGGTGCTCTTGGCCGGCGCGCGCGTGGGTTTCTGTCCGGGGGGGGCGGGGGGCTGCTGAGCGCCTTTACGCGGTACCCGGCCGTTGGCGGCGGGTAATTCCGCGCCGCTCACGGCCGGTCGTATTTTGGCGGGAATATTTTCCGTCCCGGGCGGAGTAAAGTGTCGCCGTACCGGGAACAGCGCCGCCCCTCCCCGCCCTCCCGGCGATCGCGCCCACTCGCACCCGTACCGCCGCCGACCGTCCGGCCGTTGAGACCGGCGACGGGCCCGCGGGAGGGAAACATGTCAGGCCGGTGTCAGAATTCTGGAGCGGATTTCGGGCATTCCGTCCGCTATGTCCGGGAGGAAAGGCGGCCTTCCTCCCGATTACTCCCGGGCTGTCCCTTGATCATGCCGGGGAATTCCCAACCGTTGACCCTGTTGCAGAGGGCGTCGATCCGGATACATTCAGCCGCGGTCGACGCAATCGCCCGTTCGCCGGATACCGTCCGGCGGCGTCGGGGGGATTGTGGCGTGCGCGGTTGCGCCCAGGGGGGGTTCCCCGGGCCGGCCTCCAACCAGACCCGGGCCCGCAGACCTGCGGGCACGTGAAGGGCCAGCACAGCACTAGGGGAGTTCGGAATGGCTCAGGGCACCGTCAAGTGGTTCAACGCGGAGAAGGGCTACGGCTTCATCGCGGTCGACGGTGGTGCGGACGTCTTCGTCCACTACAGCGCGATCCAGATGGACGGCTACCGCACCCTTGAGGAGGGCCAGCGGGTCGAGTTCGAGATCTCTCAGGGGCAGAAGGGCCCGCAGGCGGACATGGTCCGCGCGGCGGTCTGACCTTTCCGACACCCAGGAGTTCGGCTCGGCTCATCGGCTGGTGCGCCTCTTGCTTCCCGGCGGGCCCGTACGACACACGTCGTACGGGCCCGCCGGCCTGTCCGGGGGTGCGTCCGGAGGCGGTCGGGGACCGCCGGAGGTGCCCCGGAGGGGGGCGTGCGGAGGCCCCCGGAGGCGCTCGCGGATTGCCGATTGGGCTTGCACTCGCCCACCTAGAGTGCTAATCATTGGCGTTAGCACTCACAGCTTGAGAGTGATAAGCGGACCGGGTCGGTGAGGCCCCAGGGAGCGGTAGGGGAAGGGACCCCCGCATACCAGGGCCGTCCGTCGCGGGCACCCCTTGGTCCGAGCAGTCGACCGTGTCCCGGAGGACCACTTCAGATGGCCAAGATCATCGCCTTTGATGAGGAAGCTCGCCGCGGCCTTGAGCGTGGCATGAACCAGCTCGCCGACGCGGTGAAGGTCACGCTCGGCCCCAAGGGTCGCAACGTCGTTCTGGAGAAGAAGTGGGGCGCCCCCACGATCACCAACGACGGTGTCTCCATTGCCAAGGAGATCGAGCTCGAGGACCCGTACGAGAAGATCGGTGCGGAGCTCGTCAAGGAGGTCGCCAAGAAGACCGACGACGTCGCGGGTGACGGCACCACCACCGCCACCGTGCTGGCCCAGGCGCTCGTTCGCGAGGGTCTGCGCAACGTCGCCGCCGGCGCCAACCCGATGGCCCTGAAGCGTGGTATCGAGAAGGCCGTCATCGCCGTCTCCGACCAGCTGCTGGCCCAGGCCAAGGACGTGGAGACCAAGGAGCAGATCGCCTCCACTGCCTCCATCTCGGCCGCCGACACCCAGATCGGCGAGCTCATCGCCGAGGCCATGGACAAGGTCGGCAAGGAAGGCGTCATCACCGTCGAGGAGAGCAACACCTTCGGTCTGGAGCTTGAGCTCACCGAGGGCATGCGCTTCGACAAGGGCTACATCTCGGCCTACTTCGCCACCGACCTGGAGCGCATGGAGGCCGTCTTCGACGAGCCGTACATCCTGATCGCCAACTCCAAGATCGGCTCGGTCAAGGACCTCCTGCCGCTGCTGGAGAAGGTCATGCAGAGCGGCAAGCCGCTCGTCATCATCGCCGAGGACGTCGAGGCCGAGGCCCTGTCGACCCTGGTCGTGAACAAGATCAAGGGCACCTTCAAGTCCGTCGCCGTCAAGGCCCCGGGCTTCGGTGACCGCCGCAAGGCCATGCTCCAGGACATCGCCATCCTCACCGGCGGCACCGTGATCGCCGAGGAGGTGGGCCTGAAGCTGGAGAGCGCCGGCCTCGACCTGCTGGGCACCGCCCGCAAGGTGGTCATCACCAAGGACGAGACGACCATCGTCGACGGTGGCGGCGACGGCGAGCAGGTCGCCGGTCGCGTGAGCCAGATCCGCGTCGAGATCGAGAACAGCGACTCGGACTACGACCGCGAGAAGCTCCAGGAGCGCCTCGCCAAGCTGGCCGGCGGCGTGGCCGTCATCAAGGCCGGCGCGGCCACCGAGGTGGAGCTCAAGGAGCGCAAGCACCGCATCGAGGACGCGGTGCGCAACGCCAAGGCCGCCGTCGAGGAGGGCATCGTCGCCGGTGGTGGCGTCGCCCTGCTGCAGGCCGCCGTCGCGTTCGACAAGCTGGAGCTGGAGGGCGACGAGGCCACCGGTGCCAACATCGTCAAGATCGCGCTGGAGGCCCCGATCAAGCAGATCGCGACCAACGCCGGTCTTGAGGGTGGCGTCGTGGTGGAGAAGGTGCGCAACCTTCCCGCCGGCCACGGCCTGAACGCCGCGACCAACGAGTACGTCGACCTCATCGCCGCGGGCATCATCGACCCGGCGAAGGTCACCCGCTCCGCGCTGCAGAACGCCGCCTCCATCGCGGCGCTCTTCCTCACCACCGAGGCCGTCATCGCCGACAAGCCGGAGAAGGCTTCGGCCGCCGGCGGCGGCATGCCGGGCGGTGACATGGACTTCTGATCCTTCGGGATCGGACGGTTCCTCGTCCGCACGGGCGGTCCCCTTCGGGGGGCCGCCCGTGCGGCGTTTGCGGGGGAGCGGGGGCGTTTGCGGGGGCGCGGCACCGGGCGGTTCGGCGGGGCCTCGTGCGGAGGGCGTCCGGGGCGGCGGCGGGTTTGGGAGAATGGGCCGATGGCTTCCCCTGACGACATCGAGACGGCGCTGCACACCGCACGGGCGCTGATTCTGGCCGACCTCACCGCACGGGACGTGGCGGACGCCGCCGTGGTGTCGCTGGTCGAGCAGGCCGTGACGCACCGGCGCTGGTGGCTGGAGCAGTGGCCGGACGGCACCGAGTACGTGCTCGGGCTGGTCGCCCAGGACGTCCAGGACGCGCTGCTGGAGAACTACGGCCGCTGGCCGCTCTGCGCCGAGTGCGCGGCGGACGGGGACCCGCACGCGCTCGGCGTGGAGCCGGAGCTGGGCCCCGAGCCGCACTGGGTCTGCGGCAAGCAGGGCGCCGCGGTGGCGCCCGTCGGGCAGCTCGCCTGACGCCCCCGCCGTTCCGGCGCCGCCCGCTGCCCCGGTCGTCTCCGCCGTCTCCTTCGTCGCCGCGCTCCTTGCCGCCCCTGCCGCTTCCCCGCCCTCCGCCTGCCGGTTCCCCCGCTTCTCCTCGTCCGCCGCCGTCGTGCCTCCGGGTGCGGCGGCTTTTTTCGCGGCTCCGACTCGCGTAACCTGCATATGCAGTCTACCGACTTATGTCGGGCACTTGAGTCACCCCCTCGGGTGGGGGTATACATACTCGGTATGTAGGGCGCCGCCGGCCGCGAGGCCGTCCGCCCACGCGAAACGAGGGGGAGAAGCATGTCCCAGTCAGATTTGGCCCGGCCCGTCCTGCAGCTGCGGAACGTCACCCGGGTGCACGGGCAGGGCCCGTCCGAGGTGCACGCGCTGCGCGGCGTCGACCTGGCCGTCCACCCCGGGGAGTTCGTCGCCGTGATGGGCCCGTCCGGCTCCGGCAAGTCCACCCTGCTGACGCTGGCCGGCGGTCTCGACCGGCCCTCCGGCGGGGAGGTGCTGGTCGAGGGCGTCGAGCTCGGCGGACTGAGCCGGACCGGGCTCGCCGCC
Source organism: Streptomyces sp. BE303 (assembly GCF_036290945.1). Taxonomy (NCBI): domain Bacteria; kingdom Bacillati; phylum Actinomycetota; class Actinomycetes; order Kitasatosporales; family Streptomycetaceae; genus Streptomyces; species Streptomyces sp. BE303. The sequence continues at coordinate 38,515 of NZ_JAQYWZ010000567.1, read as the reverse complement.
GTCCGCCGTCGCTCGGTCGGCTACGTCTTCCAGGACTACAACCTGATTCCGGCCCTCACCGCCGCCGAGAACATCGCGCTGCCCCGGGAGCTGGACGGCACCTCCGGGCGGATCGCCCGCCGCGAGGCACTGGCCGCACTCACCGAACTGGGCATCGCCGAGCTGGCCGACCGCTTCCCCGAGGAGATGTCCGGCGGTCAGCAGCAGCGCGTCGCCATCGCCCGCGCGCTCGTCGGCGACCGCCGCCTCGTCCTCGCCGACGAACCCACCGGCGCCCTCGACTCCGCCACCGGGGAGGCCGTGCTCGCGGTGCTGCGGGCCCGCTGCGACGCCGGCGCCGCCGCCATGATGGTCACGCACGAACCCCGGCACGCCGTCTGGGCCGACCGCGTGGTCTTCCTTCGCGACGGCCGGATCGTCGACGAGAGCATCGGCCGGGACGCCGAGACCCTGATGCTGCTCTCCAGCCGGAACGGAGCCGGTCGATGAGGCTCTCCGCCCTGCGCGTCGCGCTGCGCATCGCCCGCCGCGACGCCCTGCGCGCCAAGGGCCGCAGCGCCCTCGTCGTCGCCATGATCGCCCTGCCCGTCCTCGGTGTCACCGGCGCCGACGTCGTCTACCGCAGCGGCCAGCTCACCCCCGGCGAGCGGGCCGAGCGGCTCATGGGCGGCACCGACGCGCTGGTCACCGCCTACCGGCCGGGCCGCGCGGTCGAACAGGCCCCGGTCGCCGAGGACGGCGTCCGGGTGCTGGTGGCCGGGGAGACGGCCACCGCCGAGCAGCAGCGCGCCGCCGCGACGGCCCCGGCCGCCCTGGTCGCCGGGTTGCTGCCGTCCGGGGCCGTGCTCCTGCCGGCCACCCCCGGACCCGAGGTCAGCGCCTCGACCCGGGAGGGCCTGTTCACCACCTCGACCGGTGAGGCCGACCTGACGGCGAAGGACTGGTCCGGCCGTCTCGACCTGGTCGAGGGCCGGGCCCCCTCCGCGCCGCACGAGGCCGCCGTCACCCGGGCCTTCCTCGACGAGGCCGGGCTGCGGATCGGCGACGCCACCACGCTCAAGGGCCTGGCGGCCCCGTTCACCCTGACCGGCGTGGTCGAGCACCCCGGGGACCTGGACAAGGTGGAGCTGGTCGGCCGCCCCGGCGAGGTGGTCGCCCCGCTCACGGCGGCGATGACGCCGAAGACCGCCGGGATCACCGCCCCGGTCGCCGACGAGGGCGCCCCGCCGGAGCAGTGGCTGGTGCGGCTGCCCGCCGGTGGACGGCTCGACTGGGCCAAGGTCCAGGAGTTCAACAGGTACGGCTTCACCGTCACCTCCCGGGCCGTCACCCTCGACCCGCCCGCCCGGTCCGCCGTCCCCTACCAGCTGGACCGGCCGGTGGACCTCACGGCCGCCACGGACAACCGGACCGTCGTGCTCGTCACCGTCGTCGGGATGGCACTGCTGGAGGTCGCGCTGCTGGCCGGCCCCGCGTTCGCCGTGGGCGCCCGCCGCTCGCGCCGCCAGCTCGCCCTGATCGGGGCGGCCGGAGGCCACCGCGGCCACGTCCGCGCCGTGGTCCTCGGCGCCGGGCTGGTGCTCGGGCTGGCCGGTGCCGCGCTCGGTGTCGGACTCGGCACCGGACTGGTCGCCGCCGTCCGGCCCTGGGCCGAGGAGGCGGGCGGCAGCCGCTTCGGACACTTCGCGCTCGCCCCGGTCGACCTGCTGGCGATCGCCGGCGTCGGCGTCCTCACCGCACTGCTGGCCGCCGTGCTGCCCGCCGTGCAGGCAGCCCGCCGTGACGTGGTGGCCGGTCTCACCGGCCGCGACACCGTCACCGCCCCCAGCCGCTGGGCCCCGGTCGTGGGTCTGCTGCTGGTCGGCGCCGGCGCGGCCGTGGCGGTCTACGGGGTCGGCACGTACTCCAGTGCCGGCATGCCGGTGGTCGGGAGCTTCACCGCCCGGACCCTCTCGGTGCTGGCCGGAGCGGCCACCGCCGAAATGGGCCTGCTGCTGTTCACCCCGATGCTGATCGCCCTGTTCGGCAGGCTGGCCCGCCGGCTCCCGCTCGGCCCCCGGCTCGCCCTGCGCGACTCGGCCCGCCACCGCGGCCGGACCGCGCCGGCCGTGGCCGCCGTGCTGGCCGCCGTCGCCGGGGCCGTCGCCGTCGGCGTCTACACCACCGGTACCGACGCGCAGGAACGCGCCGCCTACCGTCCGGAGGCCCCGCCCGGCGCCGTCGTGGTCGACGCCGCCCTCAAGCCGGACAGTCCGCAGCTGACGCGGCTGCGCACCTCCGTCGAGCAGGACCTGCCCGGGCTCGGCACCCGCGCCGACGTCCACGAGGTCGTCTACGTGTTCTGCCCGGAGTGCTCCTCCAGCGTGCGGATCCAGGGGACGGGCCCGGTCGAACGGGGCAGGTCCGCGGTCCGGACGCTGGCCGGGGACGCGACCGTCCTGCACAACCTGTTCGGCCTGCACGACCGGACCGCCGAGGAGGCACTGGCGGCCGGCAGGACGGTCGTCTTCGACCGAGCCTTCCTGCGCGACGGCCGGGCGGTGCTGACGATGCAGGGCGGCGCCGGTGGACCGGTCCAGCCCGGCCAGGCGCCGCAGACGGAGAACCGCGAGGTCGGCGTCGAGGCGGTCCTGGTGGAGAACCCGGAAGCCGCCCGGTTCGGGCCGGTCCTGATGAGCCTCGACGCGGTGCGGAAGGCCGGTCTCGAAGCCCGGCCGGCCGGGTCGGTCTGGCTGCCGGAGACGGTGCCCACCCCGAAGGAGCAGCAGCGGGCCGAGGCGACCGTGGCACGGATCGTCCCGTTCGCCCAGCTCCGGGTGGAGCGGGGCTACGACCCGAAGAGCAACCTGAACACCGTGGCGCTCACCGGGTTCGCGGCCGTCGTGGTGCTGGGCGCCGCGGCCGTGGCCACCGGGCTCGCCGCCGCGGACTCGCGCAACGACCAGGCCACGCTGGCCGCGGTCGGCGCGCCGCCGCGGATCCGGCGGGTGCAGGCCGGTCTGCAGTGCGCGCTGATCGCGGCGATCGGGGCGGTGCTCGGCACGATCAGCGGGTTCGTACCGGCGATGGGGCTGCTCCGGGCCCACAGTGCCGGGAGCTCGGCGGCGCCGTTCGCCGCACCGTGGGGGGTGATCCTGCTGGTCACGGTGGTGCTGCCGGTGGTGGCCGGGCTGGGAGCGGCCGCGTTCACCCGAGGGGGGCTGCCGCTGGCGCGGCGGGCCGGCTGACGGGGCCGTGCCTCCCGTGCCCGCTCCGGTGGGCCGTGCTTCGACGGGCCCGGCTGCTTCGGCGGCCGGGCCCGCCCCTGTCCGGGAGGCATCGGAACGGGGCCCGGGCGGCGGGCCCGGGTGGCCTGGGGCCCGGGTGGCGGGCCCGCCGGGCACCGGAGGGCCTACGCGCGGGTGAGTCCGGCGAGCTCGGCGGCCAGGTTGGCGCGTGCGGGGGCGTCGAACCGCTCGTGCGCGGTGGGCGTGCGGTAGAGCGCGGGGAGCGCGAGCAGCTGCCGGAGCACCGCCGCGCGCCCGGCGCGGAAGTCCGGCTCGGGGACGAAGGCGTACTCCTCCCGGACGGCTGCCGCGTACGCCGCGTAGGCGTCCGGCGGACCGCCGAGGACGGCGAGGTCGGCGTCGCAGAGCACCTCGCCGTCGCGGTCACCGGGGTCGGGGTGGTGGGTGACGGTGAGCCGGACCAGCCGGGCGACCTCGTCGACCCGTGCGGCGGCGAGCCCCGCCTCGGTGAGCGCGCGGACGGCGAGGACGGCGCTGCGCTCCTCGTTCTCCGAGCGGTCCGGGCGGTAGACGGCGTCGTGGAACCAGGCGGCCAGCCGGACGGCGTCCGGGTCGGCGGCGTGCCCGGCGAGCGCGTCGACGTGGGCCAGGACCGCGCGCAGGTGCTCGGTGGTGTGGTACCGCCGCTGCGGTTCGGCCCAGCGCCGCAGCAGCTCCCGTCCGGCCGGCTCGGGGTCGGCCCCGGTGCCGCAGCGGCGGAGCAGGGCGGTCCAGGCGGCGAGGAGACCGGGGTCGGGTGCGTCGGGCATGGGGTCATTCTGTCCGGCCGTCACCCGGATCGGTGACGGATTCCGCTGGACTGGATATGTCGGTGGACGGTATATGTAGTTCCATGACAGAACGGGCCATGCAGGAGCCGACGCTGCTCCTGCTCACCGCGCTCGCCGATGCCCCCCGGCACGGCTACGCGCTCATCCAGGAAGTCGCCGCGATTTCCGGCGGCCGGGTCACGATGCGCACCGGCACGCTGTACGGCGCGCTCGACCGGCTGCTCCAGCAGGGCCTGATCGAGGTCGCTGCCGAGGAGGTCGTCGACGGCAGGGCCCGCCGCACCTACGCGCTCACCGAGGGCGGACGGGGCGCGCTGGGCACCGAGGCCGAACGGCTGGCCGCCGTCGCCGAGGAGGCGCGGCGCAGGCTGGCGGCCGTCCGGCCCGCCGCCGTCCGTCCGACCGGAACGGCGCGGCCCGCGTTCCTGAGGGTCAGGGGGGCCTTCGCATGACTCATCAGACCTTTCCGGGATTCCTGGCGGAGCCGGTGGCGTTCCGCGCCGCGCTCCGGCTCTACCCGGCCCGCTACCGCCGGGAGCGCGGGGACGAGCTGTCCGCCGTCTTCGCCGACAGCACGGCCGAGGCCGGCAAGCTGGCGACCGCCCGGGAGGCGGTCGACCTCGGGGCCTACGGCCTGCGCATGCGCGCCGGGCTGACCGCCTCGTCCCGCCTGGGGCAGCTGCTCGCGGCCGCCGCGCCGCTGATCGCCGGGGCGATCGCGGGGCTGGGGGTGGCGCAGGCGCTGGGGAGCGCGGTCGGCTCCTACCGGCCCAGGCTGCTGATGACGCCGGACCACATCACGCACGTGCCCGGGTTCATCGCCTCCGTCGGGGAGATGTTCGTCCCGCTGCTGCTCGTCGCCTTCGTGCTGGCGGGCCGCTGGCAGGCCGCCCGGGTGACGGCGCTGGTCGTGGTCCTCGCCGGGGCGTTCCGGATGGTCGAGGTGATCGGGGTCTCGCACGACGGGTGGCAGTTCTTCCTGGGGAGCTGCGAGGCGACACCGCAGCTGGTGTCCGGCCTGCTCTTCGCGCTCGCGCCGCAGGAACTGCTGGAACGTCCGACCTGGCGGAGCCGTGCCGTGGTGGTGGCCTCGATGGTCGGGGGCGGGCTGGTCCTGCTGGCCGAGGAGTTCTACAGCTCCTTCGTGCTGATGGACGGGCGGACGGCGGCGCTGCTGCTGATCGTCCCGCTGGTGTCGCTGCTCGGGGTGGCCCGGGGGCGGCTGGCGCCGGCGGCGATGGGGCTGACGGTGCTCGCGCTGAGCGCGGGGTTCAGTCTCTTCCGGGCCTGGCAGGTGGTCGGCGGGGCGTGGCGGCTGCTGCCGCTGATGGGCGTCGCGCTGGTGGTGCTGCTGGCCCTCGGCCGGATCCTCGGCCGGAGTGGAGCCGGGGCGGGAGGTGGCCGGAGCCTCGCCTGAGTGCACTCGGATCCGTCGGGGATCCGCGGGCCCGGAGGGGTTCGCGCGAACCCCGCCGGAGCGGGGACGGCCGGGGCTTCGCCGCCCCTGAACGGCCGGACGACCGGATGTGGGACCGGTCGTCCGGCCGTTCGGTCTGTCCGGGGTCGGGGCCGGGGCCGTTCGGTCTGTCCGGGGTCGGGGCCGGGGCCGGGGCCCGGGCCGGGGTCGAGGGCGGGGCCGGTCGCGCCGTCGCCGGGCGGGTGCGGTGGACGCGGTTGCCGGAAGGGGCGGGTGGATTCGGTGCTCCGGGTGGCTGCACGGGGCTCGCCGGGCGCTGCCCGATGTGGCAGGCTGTCTGATATGTCTAGACCAATTTTCGAAGTCATCGCGCTGACGCCCCAGGACGCCCAGGCCGCCGAGTCGGGCGGCGCCGACCGGCTCGAACTGGTCACGGACATGGCCGCCGACGGGCTGACCCCCTCGGTCGAGGACTTCGCCAAGATCCGCGACGCCGTGGAGCTGCCGCTGCGCGTCATGCTGCGCCTGCGCGACGGCTTCGCGCCCGGGGACCTGGACGAGCTGCGCGCCCGCGCCGCCGCCCTCCGGGCCGAGGGCGCCGACGAGTTCGTCTTCGGCTTCCTCGACGCCGACGGCGGCGTCGACCTCGCCGCCACCGAGGCCGTCGCCGACGCGGTGGCCGGCTGCCGGTGGACCTTCCACCGGGCGGTCGACCACAGCGCCGACCGGGCCGCCGTGCGCGCGGCCGTCGGCGCGCTGCCCGGACTCGACACCTTCCTCACCTCCGGCGCGGCCGGCGGCGTGGACGCGGGCCGGGACGTCCTGCTGGCCGAGCTGGCCCGCGCCGGCGAGCCCGGCTACACCCAGCGGATCCTGATCGGCGGCGGCCTGCGCGCCGAGCACCTGGCCGGGCTGCTGGCGGCCGGCTTCGACGCCTTCCACGTCGGCGGCGCGGTGCGGGTCGACGGGTGGCAGTCGCCGGTGGACGCCGCCAAGGTGGCCGAGTGGCGGGCGCTGATCGGCGGCTGAACCACGTCGGAGCCCGGGGCCGGCCCTCCACGGGCCGGCCCCTCCGTCGTGGCGCCACCGTCCGCCGTCGCGCGGTCCGTCGGTGCCCGGTACCCGGCGCCCCGTGCCCCGTGCCCCGTGCCCCGTGCCCCGTCCTCCGGCGTCGCGTCCGTCAGCGCAGCTGCTCGGGCAGCGGCTCCGAGTGCAGGACCTCCAGGCCGGAGACCGCACGGGTCAGCGACACGTACAGCCGCCGCAGGCCCGTCCGCTCGTCCGGCTCGCCGGCGATCACCGCGGCCGGCTCGTCGAGCACCACGTAGTCGTACTCCAGACCCTTGGCCAGCGAGGCCGGGACGAGCGTCAGCCGGGCCTCCGCGCTGGTCTCGGTGCCCGGGGCGAGGTGCGGCAGGCCGGCCGCCGCCAGGGCCTGCGCGAGCAGCGGGACGTGCGCGTCCGCCGCGATCAGGCCGGTCGACCCCTCGTTGAGCAGCGCCCGGCGGCAGGCCTCGACCACCGCCTCCACCCGCTCCGCGCCGTCGACGTGACGGACGATCAGCGAACCCGGGGCGTCGCGGACCGAGCCGGCCGGGGCCAGTCCGGGCGCGATCGCCGGCAGCAGCCGGGACGCGTAGGAGATGACCTCCTCCGGCACCCGGAAGCCCTTGGTCAGCTCCTCGATGTGGGCGCCCGGCTTGCCGAGGTGGTGCAGGGCCTCCGGCCAGCTCGCCGTCGCCCAGGGGGTGGTGCCCTGGGCGAGGTCGCCGAGCACGGTCGCCGAGCCGGTGGAGCAGCGGCGGCCGACCGCGCGGTACTGCATCGGCGAGAGGTCCTGCGCCTCGTCGAGGACCACGTGGCCGAGCGAGGGCGTGCGCTGCACCAGGTCGGTCGCCTCGTCGACGAGGACGGCGTCGGCGGCCGTCCAGCGGGCGGTCCTCACCGAGCGGCCCGGCTTCGGCCACAGCACGGCGGCCTGCTCCTCGTCGGTCAGCAGGCCGTCCGCGCACGCGGCCAGGAACTCCGGCTCGGAGAGCAGGCGCAGCACCAGCTTGGCCGGCTCCACCAGCGGCCAGCACTCCTTGACCACCGCCTTCACCGCCGCGTTGCGGGCCACCGCGTCCTGCACCCGGTCGTCCGGGGCCTCGCCGCCCTGCTCCATCTTCAGCAGCACGGCGTGCGAGATCCGCTGCGGCAGGGCATCCCGGGCGGCGCCGTACCGGATGTCGCGGCTCTTCAACTCCTCGATGATCTCGATCAGTTCGTACGCCGGGACGCGCCAGCGGCGGGAGCCGCGGACCACCACGCAGGGCTCGGTGGGCAGGGTGATGCCGGCCCGGACCGCCCGGCGCAGCACCTCGGCCATCCGGGCGTCGCCCTTCAGCCGGGCCGCCTCGGCGGAGTCCTCGCCCCGTACCTCGACGTGTCCGACCAGCTGCTGCACGGTCGCCTGGGCGACGTCCACCTCGCCGAGCGCGGGCAGCACCTGCTCGATGTAGGAGAGGAAGGCGTTGTTCGGACCGATCACCAGCGTGCCGGTCCGCGCGAGCCGCTCGCGGTGCGCGTACAGCAGGTACGCCACCCGGTGCAGGCCGACGGCGGTCTTCCCGGTGCCGGGCGCGCCCTGGACGCAGAGGGTGCCGGAGACGTCGGCGCGGACGATCTCGTCCTGCTCCGGCTGGATGGTGGCCACGATGTCGCGCATCGGGCCGACGCGGGGCTTCTCGATCTCGGCGGCCAGCAGCGCGGAGGAGGTGTCGTGCTCCGCCGGGTCGGTGAGGTGCTCGTCCTCGTACGCGGTCAGTTCGCCGCCGGTGTAGCCGAACCGGCGGCGCCGCTCGACGTCCAGCGGGTCGGTCCGGCTGGCCCGGTAGAACGGCTGGGAGACCGGCGCGCGCCAGTCGATCACCATGGGGTCGCCGCCGGCGTCGTGCACGTGCCGGCGGCCGATGTAGAAGCTCTCGCCGCCGGAGCCCTCGGACAGCTCCTCGCTGATCGCGTGGAGGTAGTCGAGGCGGCCGAAGAAGAGCGGGGTGTGCGAGAGGTCGGCCAGGGAGGCGATCCGGGCCTCGATCTGGTTCCGGAGCACGACGGCGGTGACCCAGGTGCCGGTCACGTCGCTGATGTCCAGCGACTCGACGTCCTCGCGCATCGCGCGCAGCGCGGCGCGGGAGGACGCCAGGTGGTCGCGTTCGCGCTGCAGGGGGTCGGTGGTGGGGGTGGCGGGCACAGCGAACCTTTCCGGCTGCCCCGCGGGCGGGCGCAGCGGATCGTAGGAGCTCACGGTGTGTACGGCCGACCGGTTGCCGAACGGACGGCGCCTCCCCCGGCTGCCTGCGCGACTACAGCAGGTACCACGGTTCGGGAGGGGGCAGGCGGACGATCCTAGTCCGGTCCGCCTCCGGGTTCCAGCTCCTGGATCCCTCGGGGCCTCCGTACTCCCGGAGGACGACCTCCGTCCTGCCGGATGCGGCCTTTGGGGTGATGTGCCCGGCGTGTCCGGAACCTACCGTTGAACCATGAGCACCGTACACATCACGGCGCCCCGAGTGCCGTCCCAGCAGTCCGCCCCCGCCGGCGCCACCGCGACCGGCACCCCCGGCCGCCGCCGCAGCCCCCTGACCACCGCCGTCCGCAACGTCGGCATCGCCCTCGACACCGCCACGCGCGTGGTCCTCCTCGGGCGCGACGGCGTCAAGTACTGAGCAGAGTGCAATCAGAAGCCTGAATTCGCGGAACTTTGCAGATTTCGGCAGTTTGATTTGGGTAGTCTCCCCATCGAATGGATGAGGAGGGCCAACGATGCTGATGCGGTTCCGGGTGGCCAACCACGCGTCGCTCCTGGAGGAGCAGGAGCTGAGCCTGGTCGCCACCGACGAGCATGACGACATCGCGGTGACCGAGGCGTCTTCGGCGGGTGTCCGCGTGCTCCCGGCGCTCGCCATTCTCGGGGCCAACGCGTCAGGCAAGTCCAACGCGCTGCGGGCGCTCGTCTACATGCGTCGTGCGGTCCTCGAATCGCACGCCCGGTGGCTGCCGGACGGTGGCACGTCGCGTGTCCCGTTCCTGCTCACCGCAGGGGGCCGGGCGGCGCCGTCCGCGTTCGCCGTGGACATCGTGCTCGACGGCGTCCACTTCGAGTACGGCTTCGAGCTGGACGACCGGCAGGTGCGCGAGGAGTGGCTCAGGAGCTTTCCGGAGGGGCGACCACGCCGTCTCTTCGAGCGTTCGGTGGCCGACGACGGGACGTCGAGCTACGCGTACGGGCCGAGCTTCCGGGGGCGCAGGCGGCTGATCGAGGACGTCGTGCGGCCGAACAGCCTCTACCTGTCGGCGGGGGCGGGAAACAACCATGACATTCTGCGGCGAATCCACCGCTGGTTTCACCGCGGGCTCAAGGTTGCACTCGACGCGAACTTCGGCGCGAGGATCCAGGAGACGCGCAGGTTGTGGGACAAATCGGAGGAATATCGCGACAGGCTCAGGGGCCTGCTCCAGTTCGCGGACCTTGGTATCACCGATCTTTCGATCACCGAGGAGGAGTGGGACGACGAACGTGTGCGTCAGGTGAGGTCGGCCATGCGGGTCCTGGTTCCCGAGATTCCGGAGGACGAGGCGTTCGACGTGAAGCCGGCCCCCCAGATCGGCTTCGTCCACGCGGCGGAGGGCGGGCCCGTGACTCTCGATCTCCACGACGAGTCGAACGGCACGCGAACCTGGGCCGGACTGCTCGGACCGGTGGTCGGCGCGCTGCAGGACGGATCACTCCTCGTCGTCGACGAGTTGGACGCACGGCTGCATCCGCATCTCGCTGCCCGCCTGGTGGCACTCTTCCAGAACCGGGAGTGGAACACAGGCGGTGCCCAACTCCTCTTCAACACGCATGACGCGACACTGCTCGCCCCGCACAGCGAGGCGAATCTGCACCGGGACCAGGTCTACCTGGCGACCAAGGACGCCCGTACGGGGGCCACGGAGCTGACCGCACTGGTCGACTTCAGGGTCAGGGACGGTGTCGAGAATCTTGAGAAGCGCTACCTCGCAGGCCGTTACGGTGCGCTACCTTTCTTCGACGAAGAGCTTCTGGTGGGGATCGGGGCGAAGCGTGGGGTCGATGAGGCGGGGCAAGCCGCTCGGGACGAAGAAGCAGAACGCGAACACGCGTGAGCAGGAGCGCCGTTTCCTGGTCTACTGCGAGGGGGAGGTCACGGAGAAGATCTACCTCCGCGGCCTCGTCAAGGACCTTCGGAGCAAGCCGATCTCGTTGAAGATCGGCAACACGCACGGTGAGCCGTGGTCGCTCGTCAACTCCGCGATAGCCCACGCTGCCCGTGCGGACGAGTCGTTCGACGAGGTGTGGTGCGTGCTGGACGTCGAAGCCCCGCAGCAGGCACCGTCCCTCGACCGGGCCCTGAGACTCGCTCGCGAGAAGGGCGTGAAGTGCGCGCTCTCCTCGCCGTGTTTCGAGCTCTGGCTCCTGCTCCACTTCGACCGGGGCCGGGCGTACCTGCAGAGCCACCAGGCAGCCAGGGAACTGGCGAAGGTCCTCAAGGGGTACGACCCCAAGAGGAAGGAGTTCGCCTTCGACGACGTCAGGGGCCTGACCGTCAAGGCCCGCGCCGCGGCACTCGATCTGCACGCCCGGCACGAGCAGCCGGACGGGCAGATCGAGTGCTGGTGCGTCAGCAATCCGTGCACCTCGGTGGGTGGTCTGCTGGACGCCCTGGACTACCGGCCGTGACCGGTCACAGCACGTCGTCCGCGTCGATGATGCGGTAGGCGTAGCCCTGCTCGGCCAGGAACCGCTGGCGGTGAGCCGCGAAGTCCTGGTCGACGGTGTCGCGGGCGACCACGGAGTAGAAGTGGGCCGAGTGGCCGTCGGCCTTCGGTCGCAGGACGCGGCCGAGGCGCTGGGCCTCCTCCTGGCGGGAGCCGAACGTGCCGGACACCTGGATGGCGACGGTCGCCTCGGGCAGGTCGATGGAGAAGTTGGCGACCTTGGAGACGACCAGGACGCTGATCTCCTTGTTGCGGAACGCGTCGAACAGCTTCTCGCGCTGGGCGTTGCTGGTCTCGCCCTTGATCACGGGGGCGTCCAGGGTCTCGCCGAGCTCGTCGAGCTGGTCGATGTACTGCCCGATGATCAGCGTCTGGTCCTTCTCGTGCTTCTTGACCAGCGCCTCCACCACGCGGCGCTTGGTCGCGGTGGTCGCGCAGAAGCGGTAGCGCTCCTCGGGCTCGGCGGTGGCGTAGGCGAGCCGCTCGGAGTCGGTCAGGGTGACCCGGACCTCGCAGCAGTCGGCCGGCGCGATGTAGCCCTGCGCCTCGATCTCCTTCCACGGTGCGTCGAAGCGCTTGGGCCCGATGAGCGAGAAGACGTCGCCCTCGCGGCCGTCCTCGCGGACCAGGGTGGCGGTCAGGCCGAGCCTGCGGCGGGCCTGGAGGTCGGCGGTGAACTTGAAGACCGGCGCCGGCAGCAGGTGGACCTCGTCGTAGACGACCAGGCCCCAGTTGCGGGCGTCGAAGAGTTCGAGGTGGGCGTAGACGCCCTTCCGCTTGGTGGTCATCACCTGGTAGGTGGCGATGGTGACCGGGCGGATCTCCTTCCTGGTGCCGCTGTACTCGCCGATCTCGTCCTCGGTGAGCGAGGTCCGCTTGACCAGTTCGTGCTTCCACTGGCGGGCCGAGACGGTGTTGGTGACCAGGATCAGCGTGGTCGACTTGGCGTACGCCATCGCCGCGGCGCCGACCAGGGTCTTCCCGGCGCCGCAGGGCAGCACGACCACGCCCGATCCGCCGTGCCAGAAGCCCTCGACGGCCTGGGCCTGGTAGGGGCGCAGCTGCCAGCCGTTCTCGTCCAGCTCGATGGGGTGGGCCTCCCCGTCGACGTAGCCGGCGTGGTCCTCGGCGGGCCAGCCGAGCTTGAGCAGCATCTGCTTGATCTGGCCGCGCTCGGAGGGGTGGACGACGACGGTGTCGGGGTCGACCCGGGCACCGACCAGCGGGGCGATCTTCTTGGAACGCAGCACCTCCTCCAGCACCGGGCGGTCGGTGCTGGTGAGCACCAGGCCGTGGGTGGGGTGCTTGCTGAGCCGGAGCCGCCCGTACCGGGCCATGGTGTCGGCCACGTCGACCAGCAGCGCGTGCGGCACCGGGTAGCGGGAGTACTTGACCAGGGCGTCGACCACCTGTTCGGCGTCGTGGCCGGCGGCACGCGCGTTCCACAGCCCGAGCGGGGTGATGCGGTAGGTGTGCACGTGCTCGGGCGCACGCTCCAGCTCGGCGAACGGCGCGACGGCGCGCCGGCAGTCGGCGGCCTTCGGGTGGTCGATCTCCAGGAGAAGAGTTTTGTCGCTCTGGACGATGAGTGGTCCGTCGTTCACGCGGGGAAGCCCTCCACTGGCTGACAGGTCTGCAGGGACGCAGACCCTCCAGTGTCGCTCATCCGGCCGCGTGGTCGGGAGGCTACTTCCATTCGTGGTACTTGCCGGTGGACTTCCCGTCCGGGGCGACCTCGTACTCGAAGAGCCCCACGATGCCGTTGAGGCGCTCGAACTGCGGTGACGCGGTGGAGAAGAAGAGCGATCCGCGCCAGCTGGTGCCGCCGCCCTCGGTGAAGTGGCCGATGCCGATGCCGTGCCAGCTGATCGTCTGGCCGTCGGAGGTCATGTCGACCCCCTGGCCCTCGCCGCGGAGCGTGCCGTCGGCGCGCAGCTCGGACTCGTAGGTGCCGAACCCCTTGACCGGAGTGCCGTAGTAGTCGCCGCTGCCCTCGAACGAGACCTCGACGACGACGTGTCCTTCCTCGGCGGCGAGGACGCGTCGACCGATGTCCTGGCCCTTCGTTTCGCCGATCGGATCGCCGAGCATGATGGCTCCTTCCGTCGTCCCCCTCCTCCGGACTACGCCGCCGGACGGTGCGCGTCAAATGCGGCTCAGCGGGGCGGGGGAGGAGCGGGAGCGGGGCCGGGGGTGACCCGGGCCGGGGCGGCTCGTTGATTCGGGTATGAACACGTCGAAGCGCGTCCTCACCGCTCTCGCCCTGGCCGGTACGGCCTTCGCCGCCACCGCCTCCTCGGCCACCTCCGCGCACGCCCTGGCGGGCATCGGCGAGGGGCCGGGCGGTCCGCTCGCGGCGCCCGCGTTCCTGCTCGCGGACCTGGCCGGTGCCAACTCCGTGATGCCGATCGGGCAGGGTGACCTCGCCGCCATGGCGGACAAGGCGATGAAGGAGAAGCAGGGAGAGCAGGCGGCGCAGCAGCAGGCGCACTGACCGCGCACCGTCCTTCCGCCGGCCGTTCCTCGGCCGGCCGTCCTTCCGCCGGCCGTTCCTCGGCCCGGTCCGAGCCGGGTGCATGTGGTCCGGGCCGGGTGCGGTCCGGACCGGCACCGGCTCGCCGCCGGGCCGGTGGCTACTCGTCGAGTTCGGCCACGCCGGTGATCCGGTGCAGCGCGAAGGTGCGCAGCTCGCCGTCGTGGTGGTCGAAGGCGGTGACGAAGCCGCCTTCGACCTTGACCGGGTCGATGATCCGCTGGCTGGCGAGGCCCTCGGCGTTGAGGTAGCCGATCCACATCCGTTCGCCGAGCAGGACCGCCGTCTGGAGCGAGGCGAGCGTCTCGGCCGCGGCCGTGCGCGGGAGTTGGCGGCCGTCGGTGGCGGCCGGTTCGCGGCGGGCGGCGGTCGCGGCGCGGTCGCCGGCCCGGATCGCCTTGATCGCGGCGGCGAGCAGCGTGTCGTCCGGTGCGGGCGGGCCGTCCGGGACGGGCACGGGAGCCGTCCGGGGCGGGGTGCGGTGGCTGTCGGGGCGGGTGATCAGCACGTCGCCCTCGGCGGACTCGGCGGCCGGCGCGTAGCCCATGGTGCGCAGCGCGGCGAGGAGGGCGTCGGGCGGCGCCTGCGAGGCCAGCACGGTGGGGGCGAGCAGCCGCAGGCGCAGGTCGACGGAGCGGCGGTCGGCGAGCACCTCGTTGAGCAGCGCGGGGTCGTCGCAGCGCAGGTACGAGGAGGCGGCGCCGACCCGCAGGATGCCGTGCCGGCGGGCGACGTCGTCGATCAGGTAGCCGAGCGGCTGCGGGACGGGCGTCCGGGAGTGCTGCTCCAGGAAGGCCCGCAGGTCGGCGGCGCTGCGACCGGCGTCGAGCGCGCGGCGGACCGACGTGGGGGTGAAGCGGTAGACGGTGGCGCCGCCCTTGGACTCGATGTCGGCGCAGAGCGCGAGCGCGTGGGCGAGCGGGGTGAGCAGCGGCCCGGGGGCGACCGCGGTGAGGTCGGGCTGGAGGATGACGTGGTCCAGCGGCCGGGGCAGCAGCGGGGCCAGCACCCCGGCGGGGTCGGCCTCGGCGGTGAGCAGCGCACGGGCGGGGGCGGCGAGGGCGCCACGGCCGGTGATGCCGAGGAGTTCGGCCTCGGCGAGGGTCCAGGTGGCGAGGTCGTCGCGCAGGTCGCGGCCGTCGGGGGCGGTCGGTCCGCCGCGCAGCGGGCGCTGCCACCGCAGGGTGGGCAGCAGCTCGTCGGCGGTGGCCGGGGTGCCGGGCGGCAGTTCGGCGAGCAGGGCGAGGGCGGCGCGGCGGACGGACGGGGCGAGGGTGCGGTCCAGCTCCGGTCCGAGGGCGGCGCGCGGCTTGCCCTTGCTGTCGGCGGTGCCGGCGAGGGCGGGGACGCGGGTGGCGGTGAGCCAGGCCCGGGCGAGGACGGTCCAGCGTGCGGCGGTGCCGAGGTGGAGCCAGTCGTCGTAGGCGGGGGTGGGTGCCCAGCGCTCGTCGGCCTCGCCGTCCGGGGCCAGCAGCCCGGCGGTGTGGGCGAGTTCGATCCAGAAGGAGGCGAGCTGCTCGGTGGTCTCCAGGGTCTGCGCGGTGCGCTTGAGGTCGCGGACGCCGAGGCCGCCGGCCCGCAGGGTCGGCGGCGGGGTGAGGCCCCAGTGGTCGAGCAGTTCCTCGACGGTCCGGACGGCGGTGTGGGCCTGTCCGGCGGCGGCGTTGTCCACAGCCTGTGGATCGCGCGGTGGAGCGGCGGGTGACGGTTCGGGCTGGAGCGGTTCGACGGTGCGGTGCGAGCGCCCGCCGCGCAGGTGGAGGGCGAGTTCGCGCGGCAGGACGACGCTGCCCGGGCTGGTGGGCAGCAGCAGGCCGCGGGCGAGCAGCCACTCCACCGGGCTCTGTGCGTCCGCGGCGGTGACGGGGCGGGTGGCGTCCGGGACGGTGCCGGTGGGCGGGCCCCAGACCAGTCGTTCCAGCAGCCGCAGTGCCGGTTCGGGGGCGGTGGCGAGCAGGTCGTCGCAGCGGGTGCGGTCGGTGAGCAGCGCGGTGAACCCGGCGACGGCGGAGACCGGGTCGGCCGTCGCGGGCTGTCCGGCGGAGGCGAGCAGCTGCTGGAGCCGGGCCGGGGACATGCCGGTGCTCGCCTCGGCGAAGGTCGGACCGAGGCCGGTGCGCCCCGGGTTGGCGGCGGTCGGCGCGAGCGCCTCACGGGCGGCGATGACCAGGCGCAGGCCGTTGTCCGGGCCCCAGAGCAGGGCGCGGTCGCGCAGGGTGGCGAGCGCGCGGGGCAGCTCGGCGGCGACGGCCGAGCGGTCGCCGGCGGTCAGCGGGGTGGCGCCGGGGTGCGGCTTCACCTTCGCCGGTCCGGCGAGCAGGGTGCGGACGGCGGTCGGGGTGGCGCCGTCCGGGAGGGCGGCGAGGGCCTCGGCGACTTGCAGGGTGAACCGGTCCAGCCGCTCCAGGGCGCGCAGGGCGGAGGCGCGGGAGGAGAGCCGGGCGGCGAGCTGGGTGAGGTCGCCGGGCACGGGGTTGAGCAGGTCGGGGCGGGACCGGAGCAGGGTGGCGAGGTCGTCGTCGGGCCGGGTACGGAGTTCCTCCGCGAGGGTGCGGGGGCCGGCGGCGGACTTGGCCTGGCGTTGGGAGCCCTGCTGTGTGGTCATTCGACCTAGGTTAGTCGCGCCGGGGCGGGGTGGGGGATGGGCGGAGAGCGGGTGGTGGGGGCCGGTTCCGGTGCCGTTCGGGTGCGGACGCGGGTGGTTCGGTGTCGTGCCGCGCGGTCCGGCGCGGTCCGGCGCGGGAGGACGTGCGGTCCGGCTCGCGTGGTGGGACGGCGGGTGGGTACCGTCACGGGCAACGGGGACGGGTTCCGGTACGGGTTCGGGCAAGGCGGGGTGTGGTGGGCATGTCGGACGGCGAGTGGTGGCGCAAGCAGGGGCCCTGGAGCGAGCCGCCGGGCTCGGGGGGTACGGCGGGCCCGGCCGGAGGTGGGGACGGCGACAGCGTGTACGCCCAGGAGGCGGCGCCCGACGCGCCTCCGCGCCCCTCGACGCCGCCACGCCCCGCCGCCCCGCCTTCCGCGCCTCCGTCCGCGCCGTCCGCGGCTTCCGGTCCGCCCACCCCGCCCACCCCGCCCGCCGCGCGGCCGTCGGTCCCGGCCCCGTCCCCGTCCCCGTCCTCCTTCGGTGGGGACTCGCCGTGGGTGGCGAAGCAGGTGGAGGGGGCGCCCGGCGACCCCGACGCGCTCCCCGCCCCGTACCGGGCGATGAGCACGGGCGACTGGGACTACGTGTCGATCGACTTCGGGGAGGGGCCGGCGGGTCCGGCGGCGCCCGACAAGCCGATCCCCGAACAGCGGACCGCGCAGGGCGACGCCGCGGCGGACGCCTCGGACGCCGCCCCCGCGGGCGGGGGGACCGGGCCGCCGGTTGACCCCGGACCCGGGAAGGCCGGGGCGGAGAAGGGCAGGGGGAAGGCCGGCAAGGCGCGGAAGGGCAAGGCGAAGGGCCGCGAGCCCGCGCCCGCCGCCGGGGACCCGGCGCCGCCGCCGAAGGCCGGTGCGACGGCCGGTGCGACGGCCGGCCGCCGTCCCGCACCGCTGCTGCTGCTCGCCGCCGCCGTCCTGGTGGGTGGCGCCGTCACCGGTCAGCTGATCGCCATGCTGGTGGGCTGGGCGCTCGGCTACCTGTCCCGCCAGCTGGGCGACTTCGCCCGCAAGCTGGCCGTCTTCGGCATCCCGCTGATGACGGTCAGCGGCAGCTCCCTCTGGTTCTGGGGCCGGGCCCAGGGGCGTTGGGGCACCGGTCTGGAACCGGGCCAGCAGGCCACCGACGCCGTGTGGAGCGCCGCTCCCGGCGTGCTGCGGCTGGCGGCGGTGCTGTCGGCCGTCTTCCTGCTGGCCGTGTCCGTCCGGCGCCGCCGCACGGCCGCACCCGGCCAGTAGGGCCCTCCCGGCCGTGGCAACCGGCCGTGGGCGCCTGGTGAGGGCCGGGCGGCCGACCGCTCCGGCTCGCCGCTCCCTCGGACGCCCGGCCTCAGGCGCCCGGCCTCGGACGCCCGGCCTCAGGCCCCCAGGAAGTGCTGCAGCTCGGTCAGGACGTAGTTGGCGCCGGTGTAGCCGATGCCCTGGAACCAGAGCTGGTCGTCGACCGGGAACGCGCGGTGGGCCCGGACCGCGCCGAGCGCCTGCCAGGCCGGGCTCGCCAGCGCGGCCGTCGTCCCGGCCCGGTCCGGGTCGCCGTAGGTCGCGTACAGCAGCAGGTCGCCGTCGGCCTTGGCGAGTTGGTCCGCCGGGATCTCCATGTCGCCCTGTTCGACGTTCTGCGCGTCCGGCCGCCCCACCTGGGCGTCGGTCAGGACCGACCCGGGGAAGCTCTGCTTCCCGTACAGCCGGATGCCCCCGCCCTCGACGAAGCGGACCAGGCTGACCTTCCGGCCGCCCGTCCTGGCGTTCCCCAGTGCCGTCACCACCTGGTTGACGTGCCGCTGGTAGGAGGCCGCGAACGCCGCGGCCGCGTCCTGCCGGCTCAGCGCCTGGGCGTGGGTCTGGACGTTGGCCTTCCAGGGCGCGCCGGTGGTCTGGGTGAGGACGGTCGGGGCGATCGCCCGCAGTGCTTCGTACCGGCCGCCGTCCCGGCTCTGGTTGGAGAGGATGAGGTCCGGCCGCAGCGCTCGGATCGCGGCGAGGTCGGGGTCGCCGGTGGCACCGACGGTGGCGATCGGGGCGAGCCGGGACGCGGGCCAGTAGTCGGGGAAGGACGGGTCCGCCGCGGGCCGGGCCGAGCCGACCGGGGTGATGCCGAGGGTGAGCGCGGAGTCCAGCTCGGCGGTGTCCAGGGTGACGACCCGCAGCGGTGCGCCCGGCACGGTCACCGGCCCCGTGGCGGTGGTCACGACGACGTCCGGCACCGGCGCGGGAGTGGCCGACTCGGCGATGGCGGTGCCGTCGACGGGTGGCGGCGAGGGGTGCCGCGTGGTGCAGCCGCAGAGGGCGGCGCCACCGAGCCCGCCGAGTGCGGTGAGCAGGGCGCGGCGGGTGATCGGAGGCATCGGCGGTCCTCGGACGGATCGGGACGGGGCGGCAACCCGTCGATTATGTCCGAATTGGATGGTAAACCGGCGCTATGCGTCCTTCGTGGCCGTCCACGGCGCGCCCGGCACCACCAGCGGGGTCCCCGTCACGGGGTCCGGCACGACGACGGAGTCCAGCCCGAACACCTCGCGCACCAGCTCCGCCGTCACCACCTCCGCCGGCGGTCCCTGGGCGACGATCCGCCCGTCCCGCATGGCGACCAGGTGGTCCGCGTACCGGGCGGCCTGGTTGAGGTCGTGCAGTACGGCGACGACCGTCCGCCCGCGCTCCACGTTCAGCCGGCGGACCAGGTCCAGCACCTCCACCTGGTGCGCGATGTCCAGGAAGGTGGTCGGCTCGTCCAGCAGCAGGATGTCGGTGCCCTGGGCGAGGGCCATCGCGATCCAGACCCGCTGGCGCTGCCCGCCCGACAGCTCGTCCACGCCGCGCTCGGACAGGTCGGTGGTGGAGGTCCGCTCCAGCGCCTCGGTGACGGCGGTCTCGTCCTCCGCCGACCACTGCTGCCACCAGCTCTGGTGCGGCTGGCGACCGCGCGAGACCAGGTCGGCCACGGCGATGCCCTCGGGTGCGGTCGGCGACTGCGGGAGCAGCCCGATCCGCCGGGCGATCCTCTTGGTGGGGACGCGCGCCAGCTCCTCGCCGTCCAGCAGCACCGCGCCGCGGGTCGGCTTCAGCAGCCGGCCGAGCGCGCGCAGCAGGGTGGACTTGCCGCAGGCGTTCGGTCCGACGATCACCGTGACCTTCCCGTCCGGGATCCGCAGGTCGAGCCCCTCGGCGACGGTGCGGGTCTCGTAGGCGAGGGTCAGGCCCCGCGCTTCGAGCCGGTGGAAGGGCTCCGGCCGGTCGGAGCCGGACGGGCAGGAGCCGGACGGACCGGAGCCGGGCTCGGCGGACACCGCGTCAGCGGACATCAGGAACCTCCACGACGGGAACGGATCAGCAACCACATCAGGTACGGCGCGCCGACCAGCCCGGTCACCACGCCGACCGGCAGTTCGGTGGGCGCCAGCAACCGCCGCGCCACCAGGTCGGCCAGCACGACGACCAGCGCACCGGTCAGCGCCGAGCAGAACAGCGGGATCTGCGCCGAGCGGGCCAGCCGCAGCGCGATCTGCGGGGCCATCAGCGCGACGAAGTCCACCGGGCCGGCCGCTCCCGCCGCGCAGGAGGCGAGCACGATGCCGAGCAGCGCCATGCCGAGCCGGATCCGGTCCAGCCGCAGGCCCAGCCCGACGGCGGTGGCGTCGTCGAAGGAGATCGACCGCTGCGCCCGCGCCGCCCAGAGCGCCGCCGGCAGGGCGGCGAGCAGCACCCAGCCGAGCGGGCCCGCCTGGTCGTAGCCGGAGCCGTTGAGGCTGCCGGTCATCCACACCTTGGCGGCCTGCGCCTGGAAGCCGTCGCCCTTGGTGAGGAATACGGAGGTGAGGGAGGAGAGCGCGACCGAGATGCCGATGCCGATCAGGACGAAACGCTGCGCGTGCAGCCCCCGCCGCCAGGCCAGCAGGTACACCAGCAGGCCGGCGGCCAGTCCGCCGCCCACCGCCGCGTACGGCACCTCGCCGGCGGAGCCGACCACGCCGTACGCCATCAGGCCGACCACCGTCGCCGTCGCGCCCCAGGAGACGCCGACCACGTCGGGGCTGGCCAGCGGGTTGCGGGCGACGGTCTGGACGAGCGCGCCGGCCAGGCCGAGGGCGGTGCCGACCAGCAGGCCCACCACCACCCGGGGCAGCCGGAACTCGCCGACCACCAGCTCGTGCGGGCTGGGCCGCCCCAGCACCACCTTCACCACCTCGCCCGGCGCGACGGTGGACTCGCCCAGGCAGAGCGAGGCGACGACGGTGGCGGCCAGCACCAGCAGCAGGCCCAGGACGGCGGCGGCCGAGCGCCGGTGCAGGAGGAACGAGGCCCGCCCGGCGCGCAGCACGGTGTAGCCGGGCAGGGAGACGGCGCTCATGCCGCGACCACCTTCCGCCGCCGGACCAGTACGACCAGCACCGGCACCCCGACCAGCGCGGTCATCACCCCGGCCGGCACCTCGGACGGCGGGAAGAGGACCCGGCCGAACGCGTCGGCGAGCAGCAGCAGCGCCGGGCCGAGCACGGCGGAGAAGGTGAGCACCCAGCGGTGGTCGGCGCCGGCGACCGCCCGGGCGGCGTGCGGCACGGCCAGGCCGACGAAGGCGATCGGGCCGGCCGCGGCGACCGCCGAACCGGTCAGCACGGTCGCGCCGAGCGCGCCGACGGCCCGGACCGTCCCGGTCCTGGCGCCGAGCCCCTTGGCGGTGTCGTCGCCGAGCGCCAGCGCGTCCAGCCCGCGCGCCACCGAGAACACCAGCACCGTGCCGACCAGCAGGAACGGCAGCAGCTGCCAGGCCACGTCGGAGGTGCGGCCGGACAGCGAGCCGACGTGCCAGAACCGGAACTGGTCCATCGCGGCCGCGTCGGTGGTGAGGACGAGCGTGTTGAGCGAGGCGATGAACGCGGACATCGCGGAGCCGGCCAGCGCCAGCTTGATCGGGGTCGCCCCGCCCCGGCCGCGGCCCGCCAGCCCGTACACGAGGACGGTGGCGACCACCGCGCCGGCGAAGCCGAACCAGACGTACCCGGTGAGCGTGGAGATCCCGAACGCCGAGATCGCCACCACGACACCGGCCGCCGCGCCCTGGCTGACGCCGAGGATGCCCGGGTCGGCGATGGGGTTGCGGGTGATGCCCTGCATGACGGCGCCGGCCAGACCGAGCGCCGCGCCGACCGCGAGGCCGACCACCGTCCGCGGCACCCGCAGCTCGCGGACGACGACGGCGTTGGTGGTGTCCCCGCCGTGCAGCAGGGCGTCGACGGTCTCGCCGAAGGGGATGGTGCGGCTGCCGACCGCGAGGCTCAGCAGCGCCGCGGCGACCAGCACGGTCAGTGCGGCGGCGAGCCAGAGTATTCGGCGGCGCAGCAGTCGCTGCTTGCCGGGCGCGGTGGTGTCGGTCATGGCTCTCTCTCGCCGATAGCTCAGGCAAACCTAAGTTCCACGGAGAAGCCGGGGCAAATCGTCCGGTCCGACGGCTCCCGGGGCCCGCTCCGGAGGGTTGGATAGCCTGGCGGCATGCCTGCGACCCCGGACGCCCCGCTCACCGTCGGTTTCGACCTCGATATGACGCTGCTGGACACCCGGCCCGGCATCCGGGCCACCTACCTGGCGCTCTCCGCCGAGACCGACACCTACATCGACGCCGACCTGGTGGTCACCCGGCTCGGGCCGCCGCTCCTGGACGAGCTCCGCAACTGGTTCCCGGAGGAGGGCCTGGACGCGGTCGCGGACCGGTACCGCACGCTCTACCGGGACCACGCCTTCGCCCAGACCGTCGCGCTGCCCGGCGCACACGCCGCCGTCGACGCGGTCCGCTCGTACGGCGGCCGGGTCGCCGTGATCACCGGCAAGTACGAGCCGAACGCCCGGCTCCACCTCGACCACGCCGGTCTGCACGCGGACGCGCTGGTCGGGGACCTCTGGGCGGAGACCAAGGGCGACGCGCTGCGCGAGCACGGCGCCGGCGTCTACGTCGGCGACCACCTCGGCGACATCCGGGGCGCCCGGCACGCGGACGCCGTCGCGGTCGGCGTGGCCACCGGTCCGTACAGCGCGGCGGAGCTGCTGGCGGCGGGCGCGGACGTGGTGCTCGCCGACCTCACCGAGTTCCCGGCGTGGCTGGCCGGGCACCTCGCGGGGCGCTGACGGCGGACCACCGCCGGGGCGCGCCCGCCCGGGGTCGTCAGGCCCCGGCGCGCGCCCGCCGGCGCTGGTCCCGCGCGGAGAGCAGCAGCCCGCTCAGGGCGAGCAGGAAACCCAGCGGCATCAGCATGCTCAGCCAGTACGCGGCCGACGGCAGCGGCGTCAGATCGAGGAAGAGCGGGACGAAGGTCACCAGGGTGGCGAGCGCCCCGAGCCCGAAGACGATCGCTCCGGCCTTGACGTAGGCATCGCCGCGGTCGGCGCTCTGGCTGCTCACTGGGCTTGCTCCTCTGCGGGGTCGGCTGTCGCCCCAGTCTCGCAGAGGCCCGCAGGCCGTCGCCCCGGCGCCGGCCTGCGGGGTCGTTCCGCGGACCGGCGGTCCCGTCACGTTGCGCAGTTTTCCGGGCGCTGGGAGTTTTGATCCCTGTTGGGCGGGGGTATGCAGGCTGTGCCGAGGGGCGCACCCGTGCGCCCCGCTCTCTTGGACCGGGGGTGTGAGCCTGTGGAAAGCGCCGAGCCGCGCCCCGGCCATGCCGGTACCCGGTCGCCCGCGGTCGCCGGAGCTCCGTACGGATCTTTCGCGGAACGCGGATGAGACAGTGACGGACCGTTAGTCTGCTCTCTACAGCGTGCTGACCGTACGCGCCTCGTCGGCGCGTCCCCCCAAGGTCGGTCCGCCCACCCACCACCCCGTGATCCCCGGCCAGGGCCGAGGATCCCTCACACCCATATCGAGGACTGTTCGAGATGCCCACCGGCCAGGTCAAGTGGTTCAACGAGACGAAGGGCTTCGGCTTCCTGTCGCGCGACGACGGCGGCGACGTCTTCGTCCACACCAAGGCGCTGCCCGCCGGTATCACGTCGCTGAAGCCGGGCCAGCGGGTCGAGTTCGGCGTGGTCGCCGGTCACCGCGGCGACCAGGCGATGCAGGTCCAGCTGCTGGAGGCGCTGCCGTCGGTGGCCGCCGCCCAGCGGAAGAGCCCCGACGACATGGCGGCGCTCGTCCAGGACCTCATCACGATGATGGACGCGGTGCTGCCCGGTCTCCAGCACGGCCGCTACCCGGCCAAGCCGGCCGGGCAGAAGCTGGCGGTGCTGCTGCGCGGGGTGGCGGAACAGTTCGACGTGTAGGGCGTCCCGGGCCCCGGAGAACGCGGGGCCCGGAGAACACGGGCCCCGGGGAGTGCGGGGCCCGGCCGTGCGGAGCGTCGGGGGAGCTCCGGGCGTCGCCCTAGAAGTCCAGCGCACCCGGGCCGAGCGGGGGCACCAGCCCTTCGGCTGCGGCCCGGGTGAGCAGCGCGCGCACGGCGGCGTGACCCTCCTCGCCCAGCTCCGCGGTGAACTCGTTCACGTACAGCGCGATGTGCTGGTCGGCGACGGCCGGGTCCATCTCCTGGGCGTGCGCCAGCACGTACTCCCGGCTGGCGGCCGGGTCGTCCCAGGCCTGCCGGACGGAGGCGCGGATCGCCTCGGTGAGCGCCCGCAGCCGCTCGGCGCCCAGCGAGCGCCTGGCGATGATCGCGCCGAGCGGGATCGGCAGGCCGGTCTCCCGCTCCCAGGCCTCGCCCATGTCGGCGAGGCAGTGCAGGCCGTAGTCCCGGTACGTGAACCGGGCCTCGTGGATGACCAGCCCGGCGTCCACCCGGCCGTCCCGGACGGCGGGCATGATCTCGTGGAACGGCAGGACGACGACCTCGCCCAGGCCGCCCGGCACCGCCGTGGCGGCCCAGAGCCGGAACAGCAGGTAGGCGGTGGACCGCTCGGAGGGCACCGCGACCGTCTTCCCGCTCAGGTCGTCGCCGCTGTCCGGGCGGGTCAGCACCAGCGGGCCGCAGCCGCGCCCGAGCGCGCCGCCGCAGGGCAGCAGCGTGTACTCGTCCAGCACCCAGGGCAGCGCCGCGTAGCTGACCTTGAGGACGTCCAGTTCGCCGCGTTCGGCCAGGCCGTTGGTGACGTCGATGTCCGCGAAGGTGACCTCGGGGACGTCCGCGCCCGGGACGCGTCCGTGCGCCCAGGCGTGGAAGACGAAGGTGTCGTTGGGGCAGGGCGAGTAGGCGATGCTCAGCCGTTCAGCCACGGCCGGCCTCCTTCGACGCGTTCCGGCAGGATGTCAGCAGTTCGGGGTAGGGGAGGGCGGCGAAGGCGCGCTCCAGCGCGGCCAGCGCGTCGCCGATCCGCCAGGCCGCCCGGTCGCGGGGGCCCACGGGGTTGGAGACGGTGCGCAGCTCGAACACCGGCACCCCGTGCCGGGCCGCCGCCTCGGCGACCCCGAACCCCTCCATCGCCTCGGCCGCCACCCGCGGGTGGCGGGCGGCCAGCTCGGCGGCCCGCCCGGCGCTGCCGGTCACCGTGGAGACGGTGAGGACGGGGCCGGTGAGGACGGGGCCGGTGAGGACGGGGTCGGCGACGGCGGCCAGCGCCTCGGCCGCGAGTGCCACGGCAGCCGGGGCGGGGGTGTGCCGGACGGTTCCGAAGCCCAGCTCGGTGACGTCGGCGAAGCCCTCGGGGGTCTCCGCGCCCAGGTCGGCGGCGACGATGTGCTCGGCGATCACGGTCGCGCCGACCGGCGCCTGCGGGGCGAAGCCGCCGGCGATCCCGGCGGAGACCACCAGGTCGTAGCGGGCGGCGGTGAGGGCGGTGGCCGCGGCCGCGGCGGCGGCGGCGGGGCCGACCCCGCCGGCCAGCACGTCGACCGTCACGCCCGACGGGTGCTCGACCCGGTCCGGTGCGCCGCCGGGCCACCGCACGTCGGGGGCTGCGGGAGCCGCCGGACCCGCGGATGCGTGAGCGGTCGCGTGAGTGGCCGCTTGAGCGGTCGCCTGAGCCGTCGCGGGAGCGGAGGGGGACGCGCAGGCGCCGGCCGCGGTCAGACCGCGCAGCACGGCCTCGGCTTCGGGGGCCACCGCGACGACGACGAGCAGCCGGGCCCACGCGGGGCCCGACTGCTCGTCGGGAAGTCGTGCCGTCACCGGACGGCCGTCAGCTGTCCTGGGTGTTCAGCTGGAAGTACCAGACGCCGTAGATCGATTCGGGCTGGTCCGGGTCGGTCTCCACCACGGTGATCAGGGTCTTGCCCGAGGCGTTGAGCGCCTTGCTGGCGGGGACCGAGCCCGAGTAGGTGGTGTCCTTGGCCGCCGAGGCCAGGATGAACCGGCCGCCGGAGCCCTGCTGGCCGCCGTTGGTGTTGGCCCACCAGCCGCGGTCGGCCACCTCCGGGCTCACACCGACGCCGATCCGGTCGCTGACGACCACGTCCGACTTGGGAAGCGTGCCGCTCTCCAGGGCCTTGGCGGCCTTGTCCTGGCACTCCTCCTGCTGCAGGTCGGTCAGCGGGCTGCCGTCGTTGAAGCAGAACGGGTCCGCCGCGAACGAGGAGTTGCCGACCGTCAGGGTCACGCGGTGGTCGCTGATCTCGTGCTGGCCGGACGCGAACGCGATGGACCCGCCGACCGTGCCGGCGCCGATCACGACGACGGCGCCGAGGGCGGCGATGACACGGGTGCTGAGGCTCATGCGTCAGAGGCTACCGGGCTTTCCCGATCACGCTACGCGGGGGTCGGCAACCGCGTGTTGTGCCTCGGCCGGTGCGGGGCGCCCACGGCACCCGAGGGGCCCGCGCGTGCCGCGTCACCCCGGGGCGCGCCGGGGCGCCTCACGCCACCCGGGGCGCGGTCGAGCGGTGTCGCAACCCCACCCGGAAGAGCGAGCGGACCGTCCAGAGCAGCACCGCGCCGACCACGGCCGCCGCCACCGAGAGCCCCAGCGCCCCGTTCAGCGGCAGCAGGATGCCGACCGCGCCGCCGACCACCCAGGACATCTGCAGCAGCGTCTCCGACCGGGCGAAGGCGGAGGTCCGCACCGACTCGGGGACGTCCCGCTGGATCAGGGCGTCCAGCGACAGCTTGCCCAGCGACGCCGCCACCCCGGAGGCCCCGGCGACCAGCACCACCGTCACCGCGCCGTACCAGAGCGCGGCCGCCGCCGTGGCGCAGCCGGCCAGCAGCAGCATCGCCGTGACCGTCACCTCCGGGCCGCGGGTGCGCAGCATGGCGCCGAGCACCGAACCCAGCGCGTTGCCCGTTCCGGCGGCCAGCGCCACGATCCCGAGCGCCAGGGTCGGCTGGAGACTGCCGATCGGCTCCTCGCGGAGCAGGAACGCCAGGAACATCACCAGGAAGCCCACCAACCAGCGCAGCGCCGACATCGCGCGCAGCGCCAGGATCACCGACGGTCCGACGGTGCGCAGCGACGCCTTGGGCCGCTGGTCGGCGGGCGCCGGCTCGTCCGCCTTGCCGTGCAGCACGCCGTGGTGCCCCGGCCCGTGCTCCTCGGCGTGCAGGACGGCCCGCTGCTCGCCCTTGGCCGAGTCCACCTTGTGCGGCAGGTGGAAGGCCATCAGGGTGCCCGCCACGAACACCAGGAACGCCCCGCGCAGCGGCCAGCCCGGCCCGATCAGGTGCAGCAGGCCGCCCACCCCCGCCGCCACCATGGTGGCCAGCAGCCCGGCCAGGGTGACCCGGGAGTTCGCCTTCACCAGCGACAGCCGGCTCGGCAGCAGCCGGGGCACCACCACGCTGCGCACCACGCCGTACGCCTTGGACGCGACCAGCACGCCCAGGGCCTCCGGGTAGAGCGCCAGTCCGCCGCCGGTCACCACGCCGGCCATCGTCCAGGCGAGCACCGCCCGGGCCAGCATCGACATCGCCATGGCGGCCCGTCGGCCGTGCGGCAGACGGTCCAGCAGCGGGCCGATCACCGGCGCGAGCAGGGCGAACGGGGCCATCGTGATCAGCAGGTAGAGCCCCACCCGGCCGCGGGCCTCGCCGGTCGGGACGGAGAAGAAGATGGTGGAGGCCAGCGCGACGGTGATCAGCATGTCGCCGAAGGAGTTCAGCGCGTGCAGCTCGATCAGTTTGGCCAGGCCCGACTCGCCCGCGCCCTCGGCGGAGGTGGCCCGACGGATCCGGCGGCCGGTGCCGTGCACCATCTTGCCGGTGCGGGAGCCGGCGGCGGAGGCGGTGCGGACCAGGAAGTTGCGGCGCCGCTCCCCGTCCTCCTCCTCCGGTTCCTCTCCCGGTCCGGCCTGTCCGGTCTCCTGTCCGGTCTGCTGTTCGACCTCGGGGGTCCCGGCGGCCTTCCGGAGATCCACGGTCGTCCCAGACGCCCCGGACGTCCCGGTGTCCGTGAGGTCCCCGGGTTCGTCGACGGCGTCGGGATGCGGGTCGGGATGCGGGTCGGCGGGCGAGGCGACGGGGCCGGACGCGGGAGCGGGCGTCGTGAAGGAGTCCACCGGTTGCGGTTCGCCCGCACCGTGGACCGGGGGTTGCTGTCGCGGCACGGCGTTCGCCTCGTCGGGGCTGCCGGCCTGCGAGGGGCGCAGTACGTGCTGCGACGGTTTTTCGTCCGCCACAAGGCCATCCTGCCCCAGAATCGGGAAGGCAACGCGAGATTCCGCTCCGCGCGGCGCGGCCGGGCACGGTCCGTGAGCACGGCGGGTACCGCTCTCCGGCGCTTTCGCGCACCGCCGTCCCGGCACAGGGACGGCCCCGGACTGTGCCGGGTGGCCGACCGACGGGTAGCCTGCCCAGGGTCCGCCCGAGCGATCGGCCGGCGCCCGTCGGACCCGGCGAGCGGCGCGGCCGGTATCCGAGGCGGGCCGCGGTCGCGCAGAATGGACGAGGGACACCGAGCCGCGACGGACAGGCAACACGCCGTGGGTGACAGAAGAACTGGGAGAGAATCGACGCCGTGAGTGCTGCGATGCGAAGCCGTACCCCTGATCGGCTCTGTGCCGAGGCCGTCGAACTCGCCCGCCAGGCTGCGGAAGAGGCGGTCGGCACGGAAACCGTGGGAGCGCACCTCGGCGTCCAGGCGGAGGCCGACCGTGTCGTCACCCACACCTTCGAGTGCCTCGACGCGGCCTACCGCGGCTGGCACTGGGCGGTCACCGTGGCGCGCGCCCCGCGGGCCAAGAACGTGACGCTGGACGAGGTCGTGCTGCTGCCCGGCTCCGACGCGATCCTCGCCCCGCAGTGGGTGCCGTGGAGCGAGCGGCTGCGTCCGGGTGACATGGGACCCGGCGACCTGCTCCCCACCGACGCCGACGACCTGCGCCTCGAACCGGGCTGGACCGGCGAGGACGAGCCCGCGCCGAACTCCGTGGTGGCCCAGGTCGCCCAGGAGGACGTGGTGGTCAGCGACCCGCACGTCGAGCCCGCCCCGGCCCGCGCCCAGATCGGCGCCGTCGCCGACGAGCTCGGCCTGGGCCGCAGCCGGGTGCTCTCCCGGCTCGGTCTGCACCTGGCGGCCGACCGCTGGGAGAAGGCGCACGGCTCGCAGACCCCGATGGCGCAGTCGGCCCCGGCCTCCTGCGTCAGCTGCGGCTTCCTGATCCCGATCGGTGGCACGCTCGGCCAGGCGTTCGGTGCCTGCGGCAACGAGTTCGGTCCGGCCGACGGCCAGATCGTCTCCTTCGCGTACGGCTGCGGCGGCCACTCCGAGGCGGCGGTCATCCCGGCCCCGCCGGCGCCGTCCGAGTTGATCCTGGACGAGCTGGTCGTCGAGCCGATGCAGTTGCACCCCGACCGCACCTCCGGCTCCGTGGAGCCCGACGCCCCGGCCGAGGAGCTCGGCCACTCCTGAGCCCGACGGCTTTCCGCGTCCGGCCCCGCCCACCCGGGCGGGGCCGGACGCCGTCGTACGGGCCCGTCCGGACGCCTCCGTGCCGGCGGACACGCTCCCGGCGCCGGACCGCCCCGCACCGCCGGACGCCGCCGCACCCCTCCTGATCGGCCCGGACCGCGCCACGGCACCGGTGCGCACCCACCCCGGTCGGCCGGGGGTCCCCGGGCGGGGGACAATGCCCCGTACGAAGTACAGGGCGGCGGAAGGCGGCAGGTCCAGTGGAACCTCGGATCATCGGCAGCGGAATGGACGAGCACCTCGCGGACCACTTCGGCAGCGCCGGTCTGCGCCGCCGTGTGCTGGACGCCTGGGCCGCCTCCCCGGCCCGGTTCCGGGAGGACGCCAACGCCGAGGAGGAGCTCGCGCTCGGCGGCTACCGCGACCGGCTGGTGGTCGAGTTGGCGCAGAACGCCGCCGACGCCGCGGCCCGCGCGGGCGGCGCCCCCGGCCGGCTGAGGCTCACCCTGGCGGACGGCGTGCTGGCCGCCGCCAACACCGGCGCGCCGCTGGACGCCGCCGCCGTCGAGTCGCTCTCCACCCTGCGTGCCTCCTCCAAGCGCGACTCCGAGGCCGGGGGCCGGCCCACCGTCGGCCGGTTCGGCGTCGGCTTCGCCGCCGTCCTCGCCGTCACCGACGAACCCGCCGTGCTCGGCGCGGCCGGCGGCGTGCGCTGGTCGCTCGGCGAGGCCCGCTCGCTGGCCGAGGCCCAGCCCGCACTCACCGAGGAGCTGCGCCGGAGGGACGGTCATGTGCCTTTGCTGCGGCTGCCGTTCGCGGCCGAGGGCCCGGCGCCCGACGGCTACGACACGGTGGTCGTCCTGCCGCTGCGCGACGCGGCCGCCGAGGACCTCACCCGTCGTCTGCTGGCCGCCGTCGACGACGCCCTGCTGCTGACCCTCGCGGGCCTCTCCGAGATCGTCGTGGAGACCCCGGACAGCACCCGCGTCCTCACCCGCAGCGCCGCCGAGCCGCGTCCGGACGGCGTCACCGAGGTGACCGTCACCGACGACGCGGGCGGCAGGCTGCGACGGACCGTCTGGCAGACCGCCGGCGCCTCCGGCTCCCTGGACGCGGCCCTGCTCGCCGACCGTCCCACCGAGGAGCGCTCCCGCCCGTACTGGACGGTGACCTGGGCCGTTCCGGTCGACCCCGAGGGCACCCCGCAGGCGCCCGGGGTCGACCCGGTGCTGCACGCGCCCACGCCCAGCGACGAGCCGCTCGGCCTG
Source organism: Streptomyces sp. BE303 (assembly GCF_036290945.1). NCBI lineage: Bacteria > Bacillati > Actinomycetota > Actinomycetes > Kitasatosporales > Streptomycetaceae > Streptomyces > Streptomyces sp. BE303. Next base: position 8,060 of record NZ_JAQYWZ010000567.1, on the reverse strand, counting down.
CCCGCGCTGCTGATCGCCTCCTACCCGCTGGACTCCACCCGCCGGCACGTCGCCCCGGGCCCGCTCGCCGACTTCCTCACCGAGCGCGCCGCCGACTGCTACGCCGACCTGCTGCGCTCCCGGGGCGGCGACCTCGGCTCGCTCGGGCTCGTCCCCGGGCCGCTCGGCCAGGGAGCGCTGGACAACGCGCTGCGCGCCGCGATCCTCTCCCGGCTGCCCGGCACGCCGTTCCTGCCCCACCCGGCGCCGGTCGCGCAGGGGACGCCCGCGCTGCGCCCCCGCGACGCGACGCTGCTGGAAGGCGCGGACGGCTCGGTGGTCGAGGCGCTGGCGCCGATCTTCCCCGGCCTGCTGCCGGCCGGCCTGGAGCGCCGGACCGAACTGCGGGTGCTGAACGTGCGCCGGGTGCCGCTCGCCGAGGTGGTCGACCAGCTCGGCGGCCTGGACCGCGAGCCGGCCTGGTGGCGGAACCTCTACGCGGCGCTCGGCGGGGCCGACCCGGAGGCGCTCGGCGCGCTGCCCGTCCCGCTCGCCGACGGACGGACCGTCACCGGCCCGCGCCGCGTCCTGCTGCCCTCCGACGACGCCGACTGGGCGGCGTTCCCCGGCTATCCCGAGTCGCTGGCCGGCGCGCTGGCCGTGCTCGACCTCCGACTCGCCCACTCCGAGGCCGCGCACCCGCTGCTGGCCAAGCTCGGGGCCGGCGCCGCCACCCCGGCCGGGGTCCTGGACACCCCCGAGGTGCGGGCGGCCGTCGCGCGTTCCTACGAGGTGGCCGAGGACGACCCGGACGCCGCCGCGGACCTCGCCGATGCCGTCCTGGCCCTGGTCAAGGCGGCCGCCCCGGCCGTGGGCGAGCACCCCTGGCTGGGCCGCCTCGCGCTGCTCGACGACGAGGGCGAGCCGGCTCGTGCGGGCGAACTCGTGCTCCCGGACAGCCCGTTCGCAGCCCTGGCCCGGGAGGACGACGCCGGCTGGGTGGACGACGACCTGCTGGAGCGCTGGGGCCCCGAGGTGCTCACCGCCGTCGGCGTGCTGGCCGACTTCGTGCTGGTCCGCGCCGAGGACGTGGTGCTCGACCCGGACGACCTGGAGCGGCTCGACCCGACCGCGCCCGCCGACCGCGCGGCCGGCGGTCACCCCACCGGCCTGATCGACGAGGCGCCGGACGGCCTCGCCGAGTGGGCCGAGGACGTGCTGGAGGTCCTGAACGCCGACGCGGGCAACCCGACGGGCCTCCCACCGGTCGCCGCCGAGCTGCTGGCCGTCCGCGACCTCGATCTGGTGGAGGACGACGCGTGGCCGCAGGCGCTGGCCGCGCTCGCCCGGCCGCCCTACCGGGACGCCGTGGTCACCCCCGTCCGCACCCTGCTGCCCGACGGCTCGTACGCCGACCTGCCGCCGTACACCGCCTGGTGGCTGCGTGACCACCCGGTGCTGGACGGCCGGGAGCCGGCCGGGCTGCGCGCGGCAGGCGCCGACCCGCTGCTCCGCGGCCTCTACGACGAGGCGCGGACCGCGCTCGACGAACAGTTCCTGCACGCGCTGGGCGTCCGCACGACGCTGACGGCGCTGCTGGCCGAGCCGCACGGGCCGGACGAGGTGCTGGACCGGCTCGCCGACCCGGAGGCCGAGGTCGGGCACCGCCAACTGCACGGCATCCACAGTGCGTTGGCCCGCGTGCCGGTCGAGCGGATCGAACCGCTGGACGTGGTGCGGGCGTTGCCGCCGCTGGACCGCTCCACCGGCCGCCGCCCGTCGCGGACGGTGATCGTGGACGCTGCCGACGCGGTCGTCGCGGACGCCCCCGACCTGGTTCAACTCCTGCACGACCACGCGTTGTTGCCGGTGGCTCCGGCGCTGGCGGCCGACCTCGCCGAGCGGCTGCACGTCTCGCTGGCCAGCGAGGTGGCCGGCGGGCGGGTGCTCTCCGAGGGTGCGCTGCACCGGGTGCCGGCCGTGGTGCGGGAGTTGCTGCCCGGCTGTCCGGTCGCCTACGAGGAGCACGAGGAGCTGCTGGTGGTCGGCCCGGACGGCGGCGAGGCCGCCGTCGACTGGCGCTGGGACACCGGGGCGGACGCACCCGAGGCGCCGTACGACCCGGAGTCGGCCGAAGAGGCCGACGAGGACGACGAGTTCGAGGTCCCGCCGGTGCCCGGTCTGCTGCACGCCGCCACTCCGGAAGGGCTGGCCGCAGGGCTCGCCTGGTCGGTGGGCCAGTGGCACCGGCGGTTCGAGGTGCTGGCCGCGCTCAGCGAGCCCGACCGGGCCTACGAGCTCTCCGCGGCCCGGGACTTCGAGGGCTGAGCGGGGCGGCCCGGTCGGGCCTGCTCCGGCGCCCGGGTCGCCGCCCGGGCCCGTTCCGGTGTCCGGTCCCGCAGCTGTTCCCGCACCCGTTCCGGCGTTTCAGGAGCGGGTGCCGGAGCGGGTCCGGCCACGCGCGATCAGTCGCAGGTAGATCCCCAGCGTCACGACCACCCAGACCGCGCCGAGCAGGGCCGTCGCCACCTTCACCAGCCGCGGTCCGGCGTCGACACCGGCGAGCGTGCCGACCCCCACCAGCGCCAGGGCCAGCAGACCGGTCGCCAGCAGGCCGCCCAGGAAGGCGGTGAACGCCTCCAACTCCCCACCCCTGCGCGCCATGCGGAACCCCCCCCCCGGTTCGGGCTCGATCCGTCCAGTGCGGTCAATCATCCGTCCTGCGTCGCATGATGCGCCAGGTCACTTCCAGCAGAATTCCGGCGATCAGCGCGATCCCGACGCCGATCCACGGGTCCCGGGTGCCGGACAGCGAGAGCTGGAAGAAGTCGGAGAGCCACGGCACGGTCAGGACCAGGGCGAACGCCCCACCCATCGTCCCGATCAGCAGCAGCCGCCACCAGTTGTACGGCCGGGCCACGATCGCCAGCACCCAGATGGCGACCAGGAAGAGCGTCAGGGTGGCGACGCTGGTGTCCGATTCGAGGTCGGTCGCATGGTCCGCACGGGCCAGTGCGTACGCGGTGAAGGTGGCTGTACCGGCGATGATGCCGCCGGGGATCGCCAGCCGGAGCACCCGCCGGACGAAGCCGGTCCGGGCCCGCTCGTTGTTGGGCGCCAGTGCCAGGAAGAAGGCCGGCACGCCGATGGTGAGCGTGGAGAGCACGGTCGAGTGCCTGGGCAGGAACGGGTACGGCGAATGGGTGAAGATCACCAGCAGGGCGAGCAGCACCGAGTAGACCGTCTTCACCAGGAAGAGCCCGGCGACCCGTTCGATGTTCCCGATCACCCGCCGGCCCTCGGCGACCACCGAGGGCATGGTCGCGAACGAGTCGTCGAGCAGCACGATCTGCGCGACCGCCTTGGTGGCGTCGCTGCCGGTGCCCATCGCCACGCCGATGTCCGCGTCCTTGAGCGCCAGCACGTCGTTGACACCGTCGCCGGTCATCGCCACGGTGTGGCCGCGCGACTGCAGGGCGCCGACCAGTTCGCGCTTCTGCTGCGGGCTGACCCGGCCGAAGACGGTGGTCCGCTCGGCGGCGTCGGCGAACGCCTCCGGGACGGTGGGCAGGGTGCGCGCGTCCAAGGGGTGGTCGGCGCCGGGCAGCCCGAGGTGGGCGGCGACCGCGCCGACCGAGACGGCGGCGTCGCCCGAGATCACCTTGGCCTGGACGCGCTGGCTCTCGAAGTAGCGCAGGGTGTCGGCGGCGTCGTCGCGCAGCCGCTGCTGGAGCACCACCAGGGCGAGCGGCCGGAGGCCGGCGGCCGGGTCGGGGGCGTCGAGCGGGGTGGGCGTGCGCCCGAGCAGCAGCACCCGCAGGCCCTGGGTACCCAACTCGTCCACCTCGGCGAGCGTCGGGTGGCCGGCCGGCAGCAGCACGTCCGGTGCGCCGAGCAGCCAGGTGGCCTCGCCGCCCTGCGGCTCCAGCAACTGCACGCCGCTCCACTTGCGGGCGGAGGAGAAGGGCATCGCCTCGATGACCCGCCAGCCGCCGCTCCGCTCGCCGCTGCCGTCGCCGTAGGCGTCGATCACGGCGCGCATCGACGGGTTGGGGCGGGCGTCGGCGCCGGCCATCATGCCCAGCGCCTGCTTGACGATCTCCTTGACGGTGACGCGGTCGTCCAGACCGTCCCGGGCCTCGGGGCCGTCCTGGCCGTCCCCGGTGCCCGTGATGCTCCGCCCGACCGGGCCCCGGCCTTCCCGGTCCGGGTCGCTCCCGTCGGGACCGGTCTCGATCAGGCGCAGGTCGACGACGTCCATGCCGCCCTCGGTGAGGGTGCCGGTCTTGTCCAGGCAGACGGTGTCCACCCGGGCCAGCCCCTCGATCGCCGGCAGCTCCTGCACCAGGCACTGCTTGCGGCCCAGCCGGACCACTCCGATCGCGAAGGCCACCGACGTCAGCAGCACCAGTCCCTCGGGCACCATCGGCACGATCCCGGCGACCATCCGGCGGACCGCTTCCTTCCAGTCCCGGCCCTCCACCGCGAGCTGGCTGATGATCAGACCGATCGCGGTGGGCACCAGCAGCCAGGTGATGAACCGCAGGATGCTGTCGATGCCGCTGCGCAGCTCCGACTTCACCAGGGTGAACCGGCTCGCCTCCTCGGCCAGCTGTGCGGCGTACGCCTCGCGGCCGACCTTGGTGGCGGTGAACGCGCCGGCACCGGCCACCACGAAGCTGCCGGACATCACCTGGTCGCCGGGCTGCTTGAGGACCGGGTCCGGTTCGCCGGTGAGCAGGGACTCGTCGATCTCCAGGCCGTCCGCCTCGGTGACCTCGCCGTCGACGATCACCTTGTCGCCGATGCCGAGCAGCACGGTGTCCTCCAGCACGATCTCGCCGACCGCGAGCTGCTGGACGGTGCCGTCCCGGCGGACCTGGGGTTTGGCCTCGCCGATCAGCGCGAGGCTGTCCAGGGTCTTCTTGGCGCGCAGCTCCTGGATGATGCCGATCGCCGTGTTGGCGACGATGACCAGGCCGAAGAGGCCGTCCTGGAGGGGGCCGACGATCAGGATGATCCCGAACATCACGCCGATGATCGCGTTGAACCGGGTGAAGACGTTGGCCCGGACGATCTCCTTGGCCGAGCGGCTGGAGCGGACCGGGACGTCGTTGACCTCGCCGCGGGCGACCCGCTCGGCCACCTCGGCTGCGGTCAGGCCGCCGCGCCGGCCGGGCAGCAGCCCGAGCGGGTGCGCGCCTTCGGGCTTCTCCTCGGTGGGCCGGTCCTCGGCAGGCTGGGCAGGCTGCGTCATGGCACCGACTCTACGGGTGCCTTATGTCCGATGCGTGCTACTAAAGGACTATTCAGTCCGACCGGGTGGCCGGGTCCGTGCCGTTCCCGTTCGGGGCCTGCGCCCGGGCCTCGGCGGCCCGGCTGCGGGCGATGGCGTCCCGGCGGGCGCGGCAGTACCAGAGGCCGATCAGGCCGAGGCCGCTGCCGGCCAGGCAGATCCAGGGCCAGTTCCCGTGGCCGTGGTCGGAGAGGGTGCCCCAGAAGGGCAGCAGCACCAGGAAGGCGACGAACCACACCACCGTGCCGCCGCCGACGATGGCGACGTCGTTGGCCTCCAGCGACGGGGGCGAGGGGTGCAACGGCGTCTTCGGCATGGGCTCTAGGGTACGGTGCGGCGGGCGCTTGTCCGATTCCGTGCCGCAGCTGTCTCTTTCTTTCCGGAAACCCCTTCGTTCTACGCGCGAAGATGGCGTACGAGCGAACAGGGAACTCATACTTGTGTCCCCGGTCGGCCGCGGCATGCTCAGAACACCTTGCTTCGTGCCCGTCCCACCGGGCCGCCCGGCCACCGTCGCTCCGGGTGGGTCCCCCTCTCCTCAGCCCCCACCAGAGGATGCAGCATGCCCGTGGCCCAGCCGACCGCCGAGTCGCCCGAGCCCACCTCCGACGCGCCGAAGCCCCCGTCCGGCGCGATGGACCGTTACTTCCGGATCAGCGAGCGCGGCTCCACCCTGCCGCGCGAGATCCGCGGTGGCATCGCCACCTTCTTCACCATGGCGTACATCCTGGTGCTCAACCCGATCATCCTGGCCAGCGCCACGGACATGAACGGCGCCCACCTGGACAGCGCCCAGCTGGTCACCGCCACCGCGCTCACCGCGGGCCTCACCACGCTGCTGATGGGCGTCATCGGCAACGTCCCGATCGGCCTCGCCGCCGGCCTCGGCGTCAACACCATCGTCGCCCTCCAGCTCGCACCCAAGATGACCTGGCCCGACGCGATGGGCATGGTGGTGCTGGCCGGCTTCGCGATCATGCTGCTGGTCGCCACCGGCCTGCGCGAGCGCGTGATGAACGCCGTCCCGCTCGGCCTCCGCAAGGCCATCGCGATCGGCATCGGCCTCTTCATCAGCCTCGTCGGCCTGGTCGACTCCGGCTTCGTCAGCCGCATCCCGGACGCCGCCCACACCACCGTCCCGCTCCAGCTCGGCACCGGCGGCCACCTGCTCGGCTGGCCCGTCCTGATCTTCGTGCTCGGTCTGCTGCTCACCCTGGTGCTGATCGTCCGCAAGGTGCCCGGCGCGATCCTGGTCTCGATCGCGGTCATGACCGGCCTCGCGGTCGTCATCGACAAGATCGCCGACATCCCGGCCCTCAACTGGGGCCTGACCGTCCCGGCCTGGCCCGGCAACCCGGTCGCCGCCCCCGACTTCGGCCTGGTCGGCGAGGTCAGCCTCTTCGGCGGCTTCGAGAAGGTCGGCGTCCTCACCGGCGTCCTCTTCGTCTTCACCGTGCTGATGTCCTGCTTCTTCGACGCGATGGGCACCATCCTCGGCGTCGCCGACGAGGCCCACCTGCTGGACGAGAAGGGCGACCTGCCGGGCATCAACAAGGTCCTGATGATCGACGGCATCGCCACCGCCGCGGGCGGCGCGACCTCCTCCTCGGCCAACACCTGCTTCGTCGAGTCGACCGCAGGCGTCGGCGAGGGCGCCCGCACCGGCTTCGCCTCGATCGTCACGGGCGGCCTCTTCGTGGTGGCCCTGTTCCTCACCCCGCTCGCCACCATGGTCCCCGCCCAGGCCGCCACCCCCGCCCTGGTCGCCGTCGGCTTCCTGATCCTGGCCAACTCGATCAAGGACATCGACTGGGCCGACTACACCATCGCGATCCCGGCGTTCCTGACCATCGTGATGATGCCGTTCACCTACTCCATCACCAACGGCATCGGCTTCGGCTTCATCACCTTCTGCATCCTGCGCCTCGCCGCCGGGCGTGGCCGCGAGGTCCCGGTCGCGATGTACGCGGTCTCCGCCGTCTTCGCCTTCTACTACCTGATGCCGGCCCTCGGCCTGCTCTGACGGATCCGCACGCTGCGGCGGACACCGTGCGCGGCGTGCGGCCTCCGGGCCCCGGCTTCCGATGCCGGCCTTCGGGACTCGTTTCGAAGGCCGGCATTCGTCGTGCGGGGCGGTGGCTGCCCGCTCCGTCCGGCCGGGAACGCGGACGGGGCGGCGTAGGCCGACGGGGTGTCGGGGTACGCCGCCCCGGGGCGGGGCGAGTGGCGGGTGGTGGTGGGTGCCGCCATGGCGGTTACTTCGGGTCGCGGTTGAACGTCGAGGTCGACCAGCGGTAGCCGAGCGCCGCGAGGCCCAGGCACCAGGCGACGGCGAGCCACCCGTTGTGGCCGATCTCGCTGCCGAGCAGCAGTCCGCGCAGGGTCTCGATGGCGGGTGTGAAGGGCTGGTACTCGGCGATCGGCTGGAACCAGCCGGGCATGGAGTGGATCGGGACGAAGGCGCTGGAGAGGAGCGGCAGCAGGATCATCGGCAGTGCGTTGTTGCTGGCGGCCTCGGCGTTCGGGCTGATCAGACCCATGCCGACGGCGATCCAGGTGAACGCCAGGGCGAAGAGCACGAGCAGCCCGAAGGCGGCCAGCCACTCCAGGGCGGTGGCGTCCGTGGACCGGAAGCCGATGGCCACGCCGACGGCGCCGACGAGGACCACGCTGGCGACCGACTGCAGCACGCTGCCGACGACGTGTCCGACGAGCACCGACGGGCGGTGGATCGCCATCGTGCGGAAGCGGGCGATGATGCCCTCGGTCATGTCGTTGGAGACGG
>NZ_JAQYWZ010000566.1:0-215 GCF_036290945.1 Streptomyces sp. BE303 | reverse complement strand
GCGTTGCCGTTGCCGTTCTCCGCGGCGGTGCGGACGAGGTCGGCGACGGGGAGGGAGTTGGTGACCAGGGTGAGGCCGGGGATGTCGAGGAGTTGCCGGGCGACGGCGAAGGCGGTGGTCCCCGCTCCGACGGCGACGACGCTTCCGGGTTCGACGAGTGCGGCGGCGGCGCTCGCCAGGGCCTCCTTGGCGGAGGGTTCCAGCTGGGACTTGGC
>NZ_JAQYWZ010000565.1:0-1192 GCF_036290945.1 Streptomyces sp. BE303 | reverse complement strand
TACATGGACTTCCACGCGATCTTCCCGTACGACCTCGGCAAGGTGGACCCGGCCGTGAAGGCCACCGTGGACGGCAAGGTCAAGGCCGACCCCAACTGGGCGCCCATCTTCGAACAGCTCGCCCGCAACACCCCCGACCTGGTCCTCCAGGACCGGCACGCCTTCCAGGCCCGCTGGGACGCCCAGAAGGCCAACATCGTGGCCGGCGTCAACGGCCAGGCATCCGTCGACAAGGCGCTGAAGACCGTCGACGACCTGGTCGGCCAGGCCCTCGGCAAGGAGTGACGGAAAGCCGATGACGACCATGACCGACCTTCCCGCGAAGCACCCTCCCGGCGGCACCGCCGCCGGGAGCGGCTCGGACCGCGCCGGGCAGACCTCGAAGTCCCGGCGGCGTTCGACCGGAGCCCTGGCCGGCTGGCTCTCGGTGGCGCCCGCGCTGCTGGTGATCCTGGGCTTCACGTTCTACCCGATGGTCCAGTCGATGCTCCTGAGCACCGACCACTGGAACCTGCTGGGCCCGCGCACCTTCGTCGGCGCGGAGAACTACCGGACCATCCTCGGCGCCGGCACCTTCCGCACCAGCATCGTCAACACGCTGGTGTTCACCGCGATCACCCTCCTCGGCACCTACGTGCTGGCGCTGGCCACCGCGACGGCCGCCAACCGTGAACTCGCCTCCGCCCGCCTCGTCCGCACGGTGACCGTGCTGCCCGCCGTCATCCCGATGGTGGTCGCCGGCCTCGTCTGGAAGTGGCTGTACGAGCCCGACCACGGACTGATCAACACGCTGATCGGCCTGTTCGGCGTCGACGGCGCCCGCTGGCTCTTCGACAACGACCTCGCCCTGCCCGCCGTCGCCGTCGTCAGCATCTGGAAGGAGTTCGGCATCTACGCGCTGATCCTCCTCGGCGGACTCCAGCGCATCCCGGACGAGATCTACGAGGCCGCCACCATCGACCGCGCCGGCCCCTGGCGACAGTTCCGCTCGATCACCCTGCCGATGCTCAAGCCGGCCACCGCCGCCGTCTTCCTCCTGCTCCTGTTCAACTCCTTCAAGGTGTTCGACCAGGTGTGGGTGATGACCGAAGGCGGTCCGGGAACCGCGACGCTGACCGTCGTCACGTTCATCTACACCCGCCTGCTGACCGACGTGGGCGTCGCCTCCGCCGCCTCGGTGGTCCTGTTCGTG
>NZ_JAQYWZ010000564.1:0-458 GCF_036290945.1 Streptomyces sp. BE303 | reverse complement strand
CAGGTCGGGGGTGTTGCGGGCGAGCTGCTCGAAGATGGGCGCCCAGTTGGGGTCGGCCTTGACCTTGCCGTCCACGGTGGCCTTCACGGCCGGGTCCACCTTGCCGAGGTCGTACGGGAAGATCGCGTGGAAGTCCATGTACTGGGCGCTGCGCTCGGGGGAGGCCAGCCAGCGCATGAAGGTGCCGGCGCCGTTCAGGTTCTTGCTCGCGGAGCCTGCGACCAGGCTGTGGCCGCCGACCATGGAGCAGCCGCTCTTGGGGCCGGTGGGCATCGGGGCGACGGCCCACTTGCCCTCGGTCTTCGCGCCGCCGGTCTGGACGTTGGCGATGACCGACTGGAAGAACGGGAACATCGCGACGTCGCCGCTGATGAAGCCGTTGAGGGCGCTGGTGCCGACCGGGGAGATCTTCTCGGTGTAGAAGGACTTCATGTACTCCATCGCGGTGCGTCCGGCCT
>NZ_JAQYWZ010000563.1:0-39690 GCF_036290945.1 Streptomyces sp. BE303 | reverse complement strand
GCGCATCCAGCTCCGCGTACGTCCACGAGGACGCACCGAACACCAGCGCCACCTCGTCCGGCACCGACACCGCACGCTCCGCCAGCAGATCCGCCACCGAAGCCGACGGCAACTCACGACCCGTCGCCGCCCACTCCCCCAACAGCCCCCGCTCACCCGACGTCAGCACGTCCAGCGCGCGGACCGGGCGGTCCGGGTGGTCGACGATCTGGTGGAGCAGGGCGACCAGGCGTTCGGCGTGCGCCTCGACGGTGGCGCGCTCGAAGACGTCCGGGCGAAACTTCCACTCGAAGGAGAGGGCCTCTCCCGGGTTGGTGATGAAGATCAGCGGGAAGTGCGTGGCGTCGACGTCGACGACGTCCTGCACGCCGAGGCTCTCCCGGATGCGGTCCCGGACGCCCTGGTCGGCGGGCGTGTTGCGGAGCACCTGGAGGGTGTCGAAGAGCCGGCCGAAGCCGGTGCCGCGCTGGATCTCGCCGAGCCCGATCTGGTGGTGCGCAAGCAGGGTGGTCTGCTCCGCCTGGAGGCGGGCGAGGAAGCCGGCGACGCTCTCGGCGCCGTCCAGCCGGGCCCGGACCGGCACCGTGTTGAGGAACATGCCGATGGTGGCGTCGATGCCGGCCAGTTCGGCCGGGCGGCCGGAGACGGTCGCGCCGAACACCACGTCCTCGCGGGCGGTCAGGCCGGACAGCAGCAGGCCCCAGGCGCCGGAGAGCACGGTGTTGAGGGTCAGGCCGCGCTCGCGGGCGAAGGCCGCGATCCGGGCGGTCAGCTCGACGGATATCCCCGCGGTGACCTCCTGCGGGAGCAGCGCGGCCCGCTCGCGGGCCTGCGGCGCCAGCAGCGTGGGCTCGGCGAGGTCCGCCAGGGCCTCGCGCCAGGCCGTCCGGCCCTGCTCGGCGTCCTGGGCGGCCAGCCAGCGCAGGAAGTCCCGGTAGGGCAGGCCGAGCTCGGGGGCGCTCTCGCCCGCGCAGCCGATCAGCAGTTCCTGGAGGAACAGGCCGGCCGACCAGCCGTCCCAGAGCAGGGCGTGGTTGGTGATCAGGATGCGCTGGCCGCCGCCCGGGGCGAGCACCGACACCAGGCGCAGCAGCGGCGGGGCCGCCAGGTCGAACCGGGTGGCGGCCTCGCGCTCGGTCAGCCGGCCGAGCTCGGCCTCGAACTCGGCCGGGGTCAGGGCGGAGAGGTCGGTCTCGGTGAGCGGCACGTCGACGACGCGCGGCACGAACTGCACCGGGCGTCCGGGCGCGTCCTGCAGGAAGCCAGCCCGCAGGTTGGGGTGGCGCTCCAGCACGGCGGCGACCGCGGACCGCAGCACCTCCAGCGGCACCCGGCGGGTCAGCGTGACGAGGTCGCGGGAGGTGTAGACGTCCAGGGCCTGGTCGTCGTAGCCGGCCTCGAAGAGCAGGCCCTCCTGGAGCGGGGAGACCGGCCAGATCTCCTCGATCTCCAGCTTGGGCGCGACGGCGCGGACGGCGGCGAGCTCGGCCTCGGTGGAGGCCGGCAGCTCGGGCAGCGCGGGGGCCTCGGCGGCGGCGCCGCGCGCGTCGGCCAGGGCGGCCAGCGCGGCGGGGGTGCGGCCCTCGAAGACGTCGCGGGGGCTGAGCGAGAGGCCCTCGGCGCGGGCGGCGCCGATCAGGCGGATCGAGGAGATGGAGTCGCCGCCGAGGCGGAAGAAGTCGTCCTCGGCGCCGGTCGCGGGCAGGCCCAGGACCTCGGCGTACAGCTCGCAGAGGAGTTGCTCGGTCTCGGTCTCGGCGGCCCGGCCGGCGGACCCGCCGGTGTAGTCGAGGGCGTCGTCGGGCAGGGCCTTGCGGTCGAGCTTGCCGTTGACGGTCAGCGGCAGCGCGTCCAGGACGGCGAACGCCGAGGGGACCATGTACTCGGGCAGGCGGGCCGAGACGGCCTCGTGCAGGGCGGTGGTGTCCAGGCTCGCGCCCGCGGCGGGCACCACGTAGGCGACCACGCGGTCGACGGCGCCGGAGCGCACCAGCACCGCGCTGTGGGCGACGCCGGGCTGCTCGGCGAGCACGGCCTCGATCTCGCCGAGCTCGATCCGGTAGCCGCGGATCTTGATCTGGTCGTCCACCCGGCCCAGGTAGTCGAGGGTGCCGTCGGGGCGGCGGCGCACCAGGTCGCCGGTGCGGTACATCCGGGTGCCGGGCGCACCGTACGGGTCGGCGACGAAGCGCTCGGCGGTCAGGCCGGGGCGGTCCAGGTAGCCGCGGGCCAGCTGGACGCCGGCCAGGTACAGCTCGCCGGGGGAACCGGCCGGGACGTGCCGCAGCAGCGCGTCCAGCACGTAGGCGCGACCGCCGGCCAGCGGGCGCCCGACGCTCGGGGTGTCGCTGTCGGCGAGGTCGGCGAGGAGCGCGTCGACGGTGAACTCGGTGGGGCCGTAGTAGTTGAGGGCGCGCAGGCCGGGGGTGGCGCGCAGCCGGCTCCACAGCGGCTGCGGCAGGGCCTCGCCGCCGAGCAGGAGCACGGAGGGGCGGTGGCCGCCGTCGAGCAGGCCGCAGTCCAGCAGCTGCTGGGCGTGGGTGGGCGTCAGGTCGAGGACGTCGATCCGCTGCTCGCGGGCGTAGCCGACCACGGTCTCCGCGTCGCGGCGCTCGGCGTCGCCGAGGACGTGCAGCTCGTGGCCGCCGAGCAGCCAGAGCAGCTGGTCCCAGGAGGAGTCGAAGGAGAAGGAGGCGACGCTCAGGGCGCGCAGCCGCCGGCCGTCGGCGGCCTCGGCGAAGGCGCCGGTCAGGTGGTCGTGGGCGAGGTTGGCGAGCGCGGCGTGCGGGACGACGACGCCCTTGGGGCGGCCGGTGGAGCCGGAGGTGTGGATGACGTACGCGGCCTGGGCGGGGTCGACGGGCCCGCCGCGCTCGGCGTCGCCGAGCGGGCCGCCGGGCAGCGCGGCCAGGGCGTCGGCGACGGCCGGGTCGTCCAGCAGCAGGGTGACGGTACCGGGTGCCACGGGCAGCCGGCCGGCCACCTCGCGGGTGGTCAGGACCACGGCCGGACGCACGTCGTCGAGGAGCACGGCGAGGCGCTCGTCCGGGTGGTCCAGGTCGAGCGGCAGGTAGGCGCCGCCGGCCCGGAGCACGGCCAGGATGGCGACGACGGAGTCGGCGGAGCGCGGCAGGGCGAGCGCGGCGACCCGCTCGGCGCCGAGGCCGCGGCCGATCAGCAGCCGGGCCAGCCGGTCGGCCCGCTCGGACAGTTCGGCGAAGGTCAGGGTGGCGGTGCCGCCCGACAGGGCCGGGCCCACCAGGGCCACGGTGTCGGGGGTGCGCCCGGCGAGGGCGGTGAGCAGCTCGGTGACCGGGGCGGCGTCCGCGTCGGCCGGACGGCCGGCCACGGTGGCGTCCAGGGCGGCGTGCTCGGCGTCGTCCAGCAGGTCGAGCCGGGCGAGCGGGAGGTCGGGGTCGTCGGCGAAGGCGGTCAGCAGCGCGAGGAAGCGGTCGGTGAGCCGCTCGGCCCGGGCCTGCTCGAACAGGTCGGGCCGGTACTCCAGCTCGACGCGCAGCTCGGCGCCGGGCAGCACGGTGACGCCGAGCGGGTAGTGCGTGGCGTCGCGGGCCCCGAGGGCGGTGATGGCGAGACCGTCCGTACCGCCCAGGTTCTCGCGCAGCGCGTCACCGCCGCCCTGGTAGTTCTCCACCACGAGCAGGGTGTCGAAGAGGTCGCCCTCGACCGCGCTGCGGCGCTGGATCGCGCCCAGGCCCAGGTGCTGGTGGGCCAGCAGCTCGGCCTGCTCCCGCTGCACCCCGGCGGCGGCGCCGGCCAGGGTCGCGCCGGGGTCGAGCCGGACGCGCACCGGCACGGTGTTGATGAACAGGCCGACCATCGACTCGGCGCCCGGCAGGTCGTCGGGGCGGCCGGAGACGGTGGTGCCGAACACGACGTCGGTGGTCCCGGTGAGGGAGCCGACCAGGACGCCCCACAGGGTGTGGGCGACGTTGCCGAGGGTCAGGCCGCGCCCGCGGGCCGCGGCGGCGATCCGCCCCGACAGCTCGGCGTCGGCGTAGCGGGTGACCAGGCCCGGCTCCACGGCGGTGGCCGCGACGGCGCCGGGCGCCACCGGGTGGGCCTGCTCGAAACCGGCCAGCGCCGTGCTCCAGGCGGCCTCGGCGGCGGCGGTGTCCCGGGTGGCCAGCAGCGCCAGGTGGTCCTTGTAGGGGCGGACGGCCGGCAGCACCGAGAGGTCACCGGCGGAGCCGTACAGGGCGAGCAGCTCGCGGAAGACGATCGGCATGGACCAGCCGTCGAGCAGCAGGTGGTGGCAGGTCAGCACGAGCCGGGAGCGGCCGTCGCCCAGGCGCAGCAGGGCGAGGCGCAGCAGCGGCGGCGTGTCCAGGTCGAAGCGGCGGTGCCAGTCCTCGTCCATGGCCGCGAGGACGGCCGTCTCCTGGGCCCCGCCGTCGAGCGCGGTCAGGTCGACCTCGCGCAGCGGGGTGTCCACGGTGCGCTGGACGAACTGGACCACGGCCTCCGGGTCCTCGTACCAGAAGCCGGCCCGCAGGTTGGCGTGGCGGGTGAGCAGGGCGTCCAGGGCGGCGGCCAGGCGGGGCGTGGCGAGCGGGCCCGCGAGGTCCAGGTGGGACTGGACGACGTAGACGTCACGGGCCTGGTCGTCGTACAGGGAGTGGAAGAGCAGGCCCTCCTGGAGCGAGGACAGCGGGTAGACGTCCTCCAGGTCCGATTCGGCCGCGCCCTCGGCCTGGGGGTCGTCGATCGGTGCGGTGGAGTCGTTCATCACGGTCTTCTCGGTCCTGGTGGTGGGGAGGTGGTGGTCGGTCGGGTCGGGGAGGGGTGTCCGGGGCGGATCCGGCCGGAGCCCGGGCCGCGGGGGCCCGGGCTCCGGGGGCGGGGCGGCGCTCATCGGCGGCGCCGCCCGCGCAGTCGGGACTCCAGTCGGTCGATCTGCGCCTGCTTCAGCGAGACCAGGCTGAGGTCGGACGGGGTGACCCCGCCTGCCTCGCCGCCCGCGGTGTGCCGGGCGAGCGCGTCGAGGGCGGCGAACCAGGCGTCGGCGAGCGCCTCGACCTCGGCCTCCGTCAGCAGGGCCTGCGGCCAGCTCCACTCGACGGCCAGCTCGGGCCGGCCGTCGGCGCCGGCGCGGACGACCGCGTCGATCTCCACCGGGTAGCCGGCGGCCATCAGCGGGTCGGGGCCCGCCCCGGCGGCGACGGCGTCCCGCTCGGGCTGCGGGGCGAGCGGCCAGCCGCCCAGCGGTCCGCTGGCGGCGTCGGCGCGCCCCCGGTAGTTGAACAGCACCTGCGAGCGGGGGACGCCGGCGGTGCCCAGCAGCGCCGCGGTCTGCGGGTTGAGGTGGCGCAGCAGGCCGAAGCCGAGGCCCTTGTCGGGCGCGGCCCGCAGCTGCTCCTTGACCTGCTTGAGCACCTGGCCGGCGGCCGGGCCTCCGGTGAGCGCGGCGGCGGGGTCGATCCCGTCGAGGTCCAGCCGGACGGGGTGGACGGTGGTGAACCAGCCGACGGTGCCCGCGAGGTCGGGGGTCAGCCCGTCGTGGCCGCCGCGGCCGTGCCCCTCCAGGTCGACCTGGAGGGCCGGTGCGGTGCCCGGGCGGGCGGTGGCCGCGCCGAGCACCAGACCGGCGAGCAGGACGTCGTCCACGCCGGCGCCGAACGCCTTGGGCACCTCGGTGAGCAGCGGGGCGGTGCGGTCGGCGGGCAGCGTGCGGTGCAGGGTGCGCACCGTGGCGACGGTGTCGCGCCCGGGGTCGGCGGCGAGGTGGGCCAGCGGTCCGGCGGGCCCGGCCAGCGAGGTGCGCCAGTGGGCGGCCTCGGCGACCCGGACGCGCTCCTGGGCGTGCGTCAGCAGGTGCTCGGCCCAGGCGCGCAGCCCGTACGCCTCGGGTTCGAGGGCGGGGCGACCGCCCCCGGCGAGGGCCTGGTAGGCGGTGGCCAGGTTGGGCAGCAGGGTCCGCCAGGAGACGCCGTCCACCGCGAGGTGGTGGACGGTCAGCAGCAGGCGGCCGTCCCGGTGGTCGCCGGCGTCGAACCAGGCGGCGCGCAGCACCCGGCCGGCGGCGGGGTCGAGCGCGGCGGCGCTCGCGTCGGCCTCCCGGGTCAGCAGCGCGGCGAGGTCGCCGTCGCGGGCGTCGATCCGGCGCAGGGTGTCCGGCTCGGTGGTGGCGGGGGCCTGGCCGGCGGGCAGGATCTCCTGGGTCCACAGGCCGTCGGTCCGGTCGAGGCGCAGCCGCAGCGCCGGGTGGTTGGCGGCCAGCGCGGCCAGGGCGGCGCGCAGCGGCTCCTCCCGCAGGCCCGCCGGGACGCTGACCAGCACCGACTGGTTGAAGCGGTCGACGGGGCCGCCCCGCTCGCGCAGCCAGTGCACGACCGGCAGGGCGGGCAGTTCGCCGTCGACGGGGACGGCGGCCGGGGCGGCCGGGGCCCGGCCGGCGGGGCGGGCGACGGCCAGGCCCTTGGCCTCGGCCAGCGCGGCCGGGGTCGGGTACTGGAAGACGTCCTTGGCCGCGAGGTCGTAGCCGGCCTTGCGGGCACGGCTGATCAGCTGGATCGAGACGATGCTGTCCCCGCCGAGGGCGAAGAAGTTCTCGTCCTCGCCGACCTCGGCCAGGCCGAGCACCTCGGCGAAGACCCGGGCCAGGGCGGCGGCCGCGGACGGCCCGGACGCCGCCGGGGCGGCCTGCTCGGTCCGCCGGCCGGGGGCCGGCAGGGCCTTGCGGTCGAGCTTGCCGTTGACGCTCAGCGGCAGCGCGTCCAGCACGGTGACCACCACCGGCACCATGTGCTCGGGCAGCACGGCGGCGACGGCCGCCCGGACGGCGTCCCCGCCCACGCTCGCCCCGGCCTGCGGGACGACGTAGCCGAGCAGCTGACGGGCGCCGCCCTCGGTGAGGGCGCGGGCGGTGACGGCGGCCTGGCCGACACCGGGCACGGCGGCGAGCGCGGACTCGATCTCGCCGAGTTCGATCCGGAAGCCGCGGACCTTGACCTGGTCGTCGGTGCGGCCGAGGTACTCGACCTCGCCGTCGATGCGGCGGCGCACCAGGTCGCCGGTGCGGTACATCCGGGTGCCGGGCGCACCGTGCGGGTCGGCGACGAAGCGGCCGGCGGTCAGGCCGGGGCGGCCGAGGTAGCCGCGGGCCAGCTGGACGCCGGCCAGGTACAGCTCGCCGGGCACGCCCACCGGGACCGGCCGCAGCCGGGCGTCGAGGACGTGCAGGCGGGTGTTCCAGACCGGGCGGCCGATCGGGACGACGCCCGAGCCGGCCCACGCCCGGTGGTAGGTGACGTCGACGGCGGCCTCGGTGGGCCCGTACAGGTTGTGCAGCTCGATCTGCGGCCACAGGGCGAGGAAGCGGTCCACCGCGGCGGCGGGCAGGGCCTCGCCGGAGCAGAAGACCCGCGTCACCCCCGCGAAGCCCTCGCGGACGGCGGCGTCCTGCTCGGCGGCGCCGGTGAAGGCGGAGAGCATCGACGGCACGAAGTGGCAGGCGGTGACCGACTCGCGGGCGGTCAGGGCGGCCAGGTACTCCGGCTCGCGGTGGCCGCCGGGGCGGGCCAGCACCACGCGGGCGCCGCTGACCAGGGGCAGGAAGAACTCCCAGACCGACACGTCGAAGCTGGCCGGGGTCTTCTGGAGGACGCGGTCGGCCGCGCTGATGCCGTAGACCTCGCGCATCCAGTCGAGCCGGTTGACGATCGCCCGGTGGGTGACGACGACGCCCTTCGGCCGGCCGGTGGAGCCGGAGGTGAAGATGACGTACGCGGCGTGGTCGGCGTCCGGGGCGGTGGGCGTCACGGCCCGCTGCGCCCGGGCGTCGACGGTGAGCACCGGCACGCCCGGCACCGCGGGCAGGCCGCTCTCCAGGCCGGCGACGGTGAGCACGCACACCGGGGCGGCGTCCTCGACCATGGCGGTGAGCCGGTCGACCGGGTACTCGGTGTCCAGCGGCAGGTAGGCGGCGCCGGCCTTGAGGACGGCGAGCAGGGCGACCATGAGCTCGGCGGAGCGGGGCACGGCGACGGCGACGATCCGGTCGGGGCCGGCGCCGGCGGCGGTCAGCGCCCCGGCGAGCAGGCCGGCCCGCTCGTCCAGCTGCCGGTAGGTCAGCACGGCGCCCTCGAAGACGACCGCGACGGCGTCCGGGGTGGCGGCGGTGCGCTCGGCGATCCGGTCCACCAGGGTCCCCTCGCGCACCGGGATGGCGGTGGCGTTCCACTCCCCCGCGAGGCCGCGGAGCTCCTGGGCGGCGGTCGGCTCGATCCGGCCGACCGGCCGCTCGGGGGCGGCGAGGGCCTGCTCCATGACCCGCATCAGCCGGGCCCCGAACAGCCGCGCGGTGGCGCGGTCGAAGAGGTCGTCGGCGTGGATGACGGTCAGGTCGGTGCGGCTGCCGTCGGCGGCCTCCACGAAGGTGAAGGCGAGGTCGAAACGGGCCGCGTGGACGGGGTCGGGCAGCAGGGCGGTGGTGGCGCCGAGCAGGCGGTCCAGGCCGTCGGCCTCCCGGCGGTGCTGGACCATCACCTGGAACAGCGGGTGGCGGGCGAGCGAGCGCTCGGGGTTGACGATCTCCACCAGGCGGTCGAACGGCAGGTCCTGGTGGGCGAGCGCGCCGAGCACGGTCTCCCGGGAGCGGGCGACCAGCTCGTCGAAGCTCGGGTCGCCGGAGAGATCGTGGCGCAGCACCAGGGTGTTGACGAAGAAGCCGACCACGGACTCCAGCACCTCGTCCGTGCGGCCCGCCACCGGGGTGCCGAGCGCGACGTCGGCGGTGCCGGCGAGCTTGCCGAGCAGCAGGGCCGCGGCGGCCTGGGTGACCATGAACGGGGTCGCCCCGGTGCGCTGCGCGTAGCCGCGCAGGGCGGCGTGCAGCTCGTCGGGCAGGCGCAGCCGCACGGCGCCGCCGCGTCCGCCGGCCTCGGCCGGGCGGGCCCGGTCGGTCGGCAGCGTCAGCTCGGCCGGCAGCGCCGCCAGGCGCTCGCTCCAGTAGCGGGTCTGGTCGGCTCCCGGACCCTCGGCCCCGGCGAGCAGCTCGGCCTGCCAGAGCGCGTGGTCGGCGTACTGGAGCGGCAGCGGCGCGAACGCCGGGGCGGCGCCGGACCGGCGGGCGGCGTAGGCGAGGTCGAGGTCGCGCAGCAGCACGCCCTCGGACCACTCGTCACCGGCGATGTGGTGCAGCGCGATGCTGAGCACGTGCCGCTCGGGGCCGGCGGTCACCAGGGTCGCCCGGACGGGGATCTCGGTGGCCAGGTCGAAGGCGTACGCGCCGGCCGCGGCGACCTCGGTGTCCAGGCGGTGCCCGGAGGCCTCCGCCACGGTGAACGGGACGCCGGCGGTGCCGGGGTCGAGGATCCGCTGGAACGGGCGGCCGTCGTGGTCGGGGAAGACCGTGCGCAGCGCCTCGTGGCGGGCCAGCACGTCGCCGAACGCGGCGCGCAGCGCGTCCGCGTCGAGCGGGCCGTCGATCCGCAGCGCGCACGGGATGGTGTACGCGGTGCTCGGGCCCTGGAGGCGGTAGAGGAACCAGAGCCGGGCCTGGGCGGCGGACAGCGGGATCCGCTCGGGACGCGGGCGGGCCGCGGGGGCGGTGCGGCCGGTCGCCGCGCCGTCGAGCCGCGCGGCGAGGCCGACGGGGGTGCGGGTCTCGAACAGGTCGCGGACGGCGACCTCGGTGCCGAGCGCGGCCCGCAGCCGGCCGATCACCCGGGTGGCGAGCAGCGAGTGGCCGCCGAGGGCGAAGAAGTCGTCGTCGATGCCGACCGCGGGCAGGCCGAGCACCTCGGCGTAGACGCCGCAGATCACGGCCTCCCGCTCGGTGCGCGGGGCCCGCCCGGCCGGGGCGGCGAAGGCGTCGGCGCCGGGCTCGGGGAGGGCCTGCCGGTCGAGCTTGCCGTTGACGTTCAGCGGCAGCGCGGGCAGCGGGACGATCGCGGCCGGGACCATGTACTCGGGCAGCGCCTCGGCGAGCGCGGTGCGCAGCGCGGCGGGGTCGGCGGCGGCCCCGGGGGCCGCGACGACGTAGCCGACGAGCCGCTTGACGCCGCCTCCGCCGGCGCGGGCCAGGACGGCGGCCCGGGCGATGCCGGGCTGGGCGGCGAGGGCCGCCTCGACCTCGCCGGGCTCGACGCGGAAGCCGCGGATCTTCACCTGGTCGTCGTCGCGGCCCAGGAAGTCCAGGCTGCCGTCGGGGCGGTGGCGCACGACGTCCCCGGTGCGGTACATCCGGTCGCCGGGGGCCCCGTACGGGTCGGCGACGAAGCGGCTCGCGGTGAGCGCGGGCCGGTTGCCGTAGCCGCGGGCCAGGCCGGGGCCGGCGATGTACAGCTCGCCGGCGACACCGGCCGGGACGGGCCGGAGCCGGGCGTCCAGCACGTACACCCGGGTGTTGCCGATCGGGCGGCCGACGAACGGGGTGGGGCTGTCGTCGAGTGCGGCACCGAGCGTGTCGACGGTGTACTCGGTGGGGCCGTAGAAGTTGTGGCCGAGCACGCCCTCGGTCGCGCGGATGCGGGTCCACAGGGCGTCGCCGACGGCCTCCCCGCCGACCAGGAAGAGCAGCGGGCGGTGCCGCTCGGAGTCCAGCAGGCCCCACTCGACGAGCTGCTGACCGAACGACGGGGTGACGTCGAGGGTGTCGATGCGGTCGGCGAGCAGGCGCTGGACCAGGGCCTGCGGGTCGCGGCGCAGGTCCTCGCCGTAGACGTGCAGCTCGTGCCCCTGGACGAGCCAGAGCAGCTGCTCCCAGGAGGAGTCGAAGGAGAACGACGCGGTGTGCGCGGCGCGCAGGCGGCGCCCGCCGGCCCGGTCGACGGCCCGGGCGAAGACGGTGTTCCCGTGGTGCTCCAGCATGTTGGCGAGGCCGCGGTGCGGGACCTGGACGCCCTTGGGGCGGCCGGTGGAGCCGGAGGTGTGGATGACGTACGCCAGGTCGTCGGCGTGCGGGCGGGTCGGTTCGGCGCTCAGCGTGCCGAGTTCGGCGAGGGTGACGACGCCCTTGCCGTGGGCGGCCAGCACCGGGTGGCGGCCGGCGACCTCGGGCGTGCTCAGGGTGAGCAGCGGGTCGGCGTCCTCCAGCATCAGCGCGATCCGCTCGTCCGGGTGGTCGAGATCGATCGGCAGGTAGGCGGCGCCGGAGGCGAGGACGCCGAGCAGGGCGGCGACCAGGTCGGCCGAGCGGGGCAGCGCCAGCGCCACGACCCGGCCGGGGCCGGCGCCGAGCGCGGCGAGGTGGCGGGCCGTGCGGTCGACGCGGGCGGCGAGTTCGGCGTAGTCGAGCCGCTGGTCGCCGAAGACGACGGCGGTCTCCTCGGGCACGGCGGCGGCGCGGGCCGCGAAGGCGTCGACCACGGTGCCGGCGGGGACGGCACGCGCGGTGGCGTTCCACTCCTCCAGCACGGTGCGGCGTTCGGCCGGCGAGAGGATCTCCAGCGCGCCGACGGAGGTGTCGGGCGCGGTGGCGATGGTGGCGAGCACCCGCAGCAGGCGCTCGCCGACGGCGGCGGCCTGCTCGGCGGTGAACACGTCGGGGCGGTACTCGACGGTCAGCTGCGGGGCCTCGCCGGGGAGGGTGAGCACGGTGAGCGGGTAGTGGGTGGCGCCCCGGTTGCCGATACCGGCGACCCGCAGGCCGCGGGCGGTGAGGTGGTCGGGGTCGACCGGGTAGTTCTCGAAGACCAGCAGGGTGTCGAAGAGGGTGCCGTGGCCGGCCAGCGCCTGGATGTCGGCGAGGCCGAGGTACTGGTGGTCGAGCAGGCCGGACTGCTGCGCCTGGAGGCGGAGCAGCATCTCCCCGACCGTCTCGTCCTCGTCCGGCCGGAAGCGCACCGGAACGGTGTTGCTGAACAGGCCGACCATCGACTCGACGCCGGGCAGGTCGCCGGGGCGGCCGGAGACGGTGGCACCGAACACCACGTCGGTGCGGCCGGTGAGGCGGCCGAGGAGGACCGCCCAGGCGCCCTGGACCAGGGTGTTGAGGGTCAGTCCGTGCTCGCGGGCGGTCGTGGTGAGGGCGGCGGACAGCTCGGCGGGGATCGGCAGGTCGATCTCCCGGCCCGCGGCGGAGCCGTCGGCGGCGGCCGGGCCGGCGGCGGGGGTGCCGAGGCTGTCGGCCAGCAGGGTCGGCGCGGCGAGGCCCGCCAGGGCCTGCCGCCAGGCGGCGGTGTCGGCGCCGGTGTCGCGGGCGGCCAGCCAGCCGAGGTGGTCGGCGAACGGGGCGGCGGCGGGCAGCGCGGCGGTGTCGCCGCCGGCGCCGTACGCGGTGACGAGCTCGCGCAGCAGGACGGGCGTGGACCAGCCGTCCATGACGATGTGGTGGCGGGTCAGGACCAGCCGGTGGTGGTCGGTGCCGAGGGCGACGAGGGCGCAGCGCACCAGCGGCGGCCGGGCCAGGTCGAAGCGGCGGGAGGCCTCGGCGTCCTCGATGCGGGCGGTCTCGGCGTCCTGCCGGTCGGCGGGCAGCGCGGTCAGGTCGTGCTCGGTCCAGGGCACCCGGACCCGGCCGGCGACCAGCTGGAGCGGCTCCGGAAGGCCCTCGCCGAGGAAGCCGGCGCGCAGGGCGGTGTGCCGGTTGACGACCTCGTCGACGGCCCGGACCAGAGCGGCGCGGTCCAGCGGGCCGCGCAGGTCGAGCGAGGTGAGCGAGGTGTAGAGGTCGTCGGCGCCCTGCCCGTCCTGGAGGAGGGTGTGGAAGAGCAGGCCCTCCTGGAGCGGGGAGAGCGGCAGGACGTCCTCGGTGCCGGGGTGCTCCGCGGCCAGGCGGTCCAGGACGGCCTGGGTGACCGGGGCGAGCGGCACGTCGGAGGGGGTGAGGCCGCCGGCGTCGGGGCGGGCGGCGTAGCGGGTGAGCGCGTCGAGGTGGGCGAACCAGCTCTCGGCCGTCTCGCGGACGGCGTCCTCGCCGAACACGCCGTGCGGCCAGGTGAGCTGGACGGTCAGCTCGGGGCCGTCGGGCCCGTCGTGGACGAAGGCGCCGATCTCCAGCGCGTGGGCGCAGGGCAGGCCGGGGTCGGCGGAGGCGGTGACGGCGTCCCCGGTCTGCGGGGCGACCGTCCACTCCTCACCGGTGGCGGCGAAGCGGCCGAGGTAGTTGAAGAGCAGCTGGGGCTCGGCGACGTCGGCGAGGGCGGCGGCGGACGGCGGGTCGAGCCGGCGCAGCAGGCCGTAGCCGGCGCCCGCGTCGGGCAGGGCGCGGAGCTGCTCCTTGACGAGCGCGAGGGCGCGGCCGGCGGCGGGCCCGCCCGCGAGCGCGGCCTCGGGGTCGACGCCGGAGAGGTCGAACCGGACGGGGAACTCGCTGGTGAGCCAGCCGACCGTGCGGGTGGTGTCGGCGCCGGGGACGAGGTGGTCCTCGCGGCCGTGGCCCTCCAGGCGCAGCAGCAGGTCGGGGCGGGCGTCGGCGCCGAGGCGGGCGCGGCGGCGGGCGAGCAGCGCGAGGGTCAGGCCGGTGAGGAGGACGTGGTCGACGCCGGCCCGGTGGGTGGCGGGGACGGCGCCGAGCAGCGGCGCGGTGCGCTCGGCGGGCAGGGTCAGCCGCAGTCGCCCGGTGGTGGCGGCGGTGTCGCGGGCCGGGTCGAGCGGGCGGTCGCCCAGCAGCGGTCCGCTGCCGTCGGCCAGGACGGCCTGCCACAGGGGCAGTGCGGCGCGGACCCGGTCGCCGGCGGCGGCCTCGGCGAGGCCGGTGGTCCAGGCGCGCAGCGGGGTGGTGACGGGCTCCGGGGTCCGGCCCTCGTAGGCGGCGCGCAGGTCGGGCAGCAGGATGCGCCAGGAGACGCCGTCGACGGCGAGGTGGTGGACGGCGAGGACGAGCAGGCCCGGGGTGTCGGCCCCGGCGTCGAGGTGGACGGCCTGGAGGACGACGCCCTGCTCGGGGTCGAGGCGGTCGGCGGCGGCCTCCCGCTCGGCCGCGGCGGCGGCGGTCAGCTCCCCGGCGGTCACCTCGACGTGCCGGAGCCGGTCGGCGGCGGGCGCGCTGCCGGCGGGCCGGACCTCCTGGGTCCAGCCGCCGTCCGTGGCGACGTGCAGGCGCAGGCGCAGGGCGTCGTGGTGGTCGGTCAGGGTGTCCAGGGCGGCGGCCAGCCGCTGCCGGTCGAGGCCGGCCGGGACGGTGACGACGGTGTGCTGGCCGAAGCGGGCGATCGGGCCGCCGCGCTCGCGCAGCCACTCGCTGATCGGGGTGGTCGGCAGCGGGCCGGTCGCGGCGACGACGGCGGCGGCGGACGGGCCGGTGGCGGTGCCGGTGGCCTCGGCGACGGCGGCGATGCGGGCGACGGTGCGCCGCTCGAACACCACGCGCGGGGTGATCCGGAAGCCGGCGCGGCGGGCGCGGCTGCCCAGCTGGATGGCGGAGATGCTGTCGCCGCCGAGGGAGAAGAAGTTGTCGTCGACGCCGACCTGGTCGCCGGTCAGTCCGAGGACCTCGGCGACGAGCGAGGCGAGGACGCGCTCGGCGTCGGTGCGCGGGGCGCCACCGCCCTCGCCGCCGCCGGTGGCGGGCGCGGGCAGGGCCTTGCGGTCGAGCTTGCCGTTGAGGCTCAGCGGCAGGGTGTCGAGGCCGACCAGGACGGCCGGGACCATGTGCTCGGGCAGGGTGCGGGCGAGTTCGGAGCGCAGCGCCTCGGCGTCGGCGGGCGCGGGCACCAGGTAGCCGACGAGCCGGCGGGCGCCGCCCGGGGTCAGCTCACGGGCGGTCACCGCGGCCTGGACGACGCCGGGGAGCGCCTCCAGGGCGGCCTCGATCTCGCCGAGCTCGATCCGGAAGCCGCGGACCTTGACCTGGTCGTCGGTGCGGCCGAGGTACTCGACGGTGCCGTCGGGCGCCCAGCGCACGAGGTCGCCGGTGCGGTACATGCGCTCGCCCGGGCCGCCGTGCGGGTCGGCGACGAAGCGGCCGGCGGTGAGGCCGGGGCGGCCGAGGTAGCCGCGGGCCAGCTGGACGCCGGCCAGGTACAGCTCGCCGGGCACGCCCACCGGCGCGGGTCGCAGCTCGGCGTCCAGCACGTAGAGGCGGGTGTTCCAGACCGGGCGGCCGATCGGGACGACGCCCGCGGCGGGCGCGGTGTGGTGGTGGGTGACGTCGACGGCGGCCTCGGTGGGGCCGTAGAGGTTGTGCAGCGGCACCGCGGGGAGGGTCGCGTACCAGCGGTCGACGACGTCGCCGGGCAGGGCCTCTCCGGAGCAGAAGGCGCGGCGCAGTCCGGCGCAGCGCTCGGCGACCGAGGTCTCCTCCAGGAAGGCACGCAGCATGGAGGGGACGAAGTGCAGGGTGGTGACGCGCTCCTCGGCGATCAGCGCGGCGAGGTAGGCGGGGTCCTTGTGGCCCTCGGGGCGGGCGAGGACGACGGTGGCGCCCTCGCACAGCGCCCAGAAGAACTCCCAGACGGACACGTCGAAGCTGGCCGGGGTCTTCTGCAGGACGCGGTCGTCGGCGCCGAGGCGGTAGGCGTGCTGCATCCAGGCGAGCCGGTTGACGATGGCGCGGTGGGTGACCACGACGCCCTTGGGTCGGCCGGTGGAGCCGGAGGTGTAGATCAGGTACGCGGCGTGGTCGGGGCCGGGCTCGGGGAGCGCGGGGTGCCCGGCGGCGTCAGCATCGGCGTCGGCGTCGGCGAGCTCGTCGACCAGCAGGGCGGCGGCGCGGGCGGCCTCGGGGAGCCGCTCCAGCAGCGCGCGGACGGTGACGACGCGCACCGGCGCGGCGTCCTCGACCATGTGGGCCAGCCGGTCGGCCGGGTAGTCGGCGTCCAGCGGCAGGTAGGCGGCGCCGGCCTTGAGGACGCCGAGCAGGGCGACCATCAGCTCGGCGGAGCGGGGCACGGCGACGCCGACCACCCGGTCCGGGCCGGCCCCGGCGGCGCGCAGCGCGCGGGCGAGGGCGGTGGCGCGGGCGTCGAGCTCGGCGTAGGTCAGGGTGCGGCCCTCGGCGACCACGGCGGTGGCGTCGGGGGTGGCGGCGGCGCGCTCGGCGATCCGGCTGACCAGGGTGCCCTCGCGGACCTCGCGGGCGGTGGCGTTCCAGCCGTGCAGGACGGCCTCGCGCTCGGCGTCGGCGAGCAGCGGCAGCTCGGCCAGCGGCTGCTCGGGCGAGGTGGCGAGGCGGGTCAGCAGGGCGGCGAACCGGTCGGCGTGGCGGGCGAGTTCGCCCTCGCCGTAGAGCACCGGGTTGGCGTCGAACTCCAGGACCAGGCGGTCGTCCGGGGTCTTGTGGACGGAGAGCGCGAAGTCCTCGACCGGCCCGGAGGCCAGGTTGACGGTGGTACCGGGGCTGCCCGCGAAGTCGAGGTCGAGGTCGAAGGGCTTGATGTTGAGCATCGGCCCGTGCAGGCGCCCGTCGGTACCGACCAGGCCGAGGTCGCGGCGGATGTCCTCACCGCGGTGGAGCTGGTGGCGGCGCACGGCCTTGAGCTCCTCGGCGGAGCGGCGCAGCAGCGCGGCGAAGGTGTCCGTGCCCGCGACGGGCAGCCGCACGGGGAGGATGTTGACGGCCATGCCGGGCACCCGCAGCGTGCCGGGGGCGGTGCGGGCCATGAAGTGCATGCCGAGGACGGCGTCGGCCGCGCCGGTCATCCGGTGCAGGTAGGCGGCGAAGGCGGCGTTGGCGGCCTCGGCCCAGGTGGTGCGGGACGCACGGGCCGCGGCGAGCACGGTCGCGGACTGCTCGGCGGGCAGCTCGACGCGGTGGCGCAGGGCGGTGGGGGCGGCCGCGGCGGTGGGTTCGGTGAGGCCGACGACGGCCGGGCGGTCGGCGAAGCGCTCGCGCCAGTAGGCGCGGTCGGCCTCGGGCCGGTCGGAGGCGAGGTAGTCGCGCTCGGCGTCGGCCAGCAGGTCGGCGGGCCGGAACGGGCTCTCGGGGACGTCGGCGCCGGTGGCGAGCGCCGTGTAGACCTCGGCGACGCGGCGGCTGAACAGGGCGACGCTGTAGCCGTCGACGACCAGGTGGTGGAACCACTGGAACCAGAGGTGGTCGGCCGGGCCGACGCGTACCAGCAGCGCACCGGTGAGCGGGCCCGCGTCGGGCCCCTCCAGCACGGTGGGAACGGCCAGTTGGTCGTGGACGAGGGCTGCGGCGGCGGCGACCGGGTCGGTGGCGCCGCTGGTGTCGAGGCGGTGCAGGGCCCACGACCCGGCGTCGAACGCGCCGGGGAGCCGGACGGTGCGGCCGTCCTGCTCGGCGAGGCGGATGTGCAGGCCGTCGGCCTCGGTGAGGGTGCGGCGCAGGGCGGCTTCCAGCAGCTGCTCGTCGAGCTCTCCGGCGATGCGCACGTACTGGCCGACGTTGTACGCCGGGTTGTCCGGGTCGATCCGTTGGGCCGCGAGGATGCCCGCCTGGGCGGCTGTCAGCTCCCGCGGAGCTTCCTGGTCGGCGTGCGTGGTCGTCGTGCCAGCCTCTGGCATGGGGGTCGGCCCTTCCCGGTTCGCCGCCCCGCCGATCCTGCCAGCCCGGGGCGCTCGTGCGCTTGGTGCGATGTGGTGGTGTCCGTCCGGGTGGCCGCGCGGGGCGGCGGCCACCCGGACGTGGTGGGCTAGAGGCCCTTGAGGATGGTCTCGATCTGGTCGAGGACGTTGATCGAGGTGCCGTACCGGTCGGTGGTGGCGTAGGTGACCGGGATGACCTTGCCGGCCTGGACGGCCTTGAGGTTCTTCCAGGACGGCTGCTTGTCGAGGTCCTTGGTGTCCTGCGGGACCTCGCCGGTGGCGGCCATCTTGGGGACGAGGATGAGGTCGGCGTCGGCGAGGACGTCGAGCTTCTCGACGGAGTAGGTGGTCTCGTGCTCCTTGGTGTCCGAGGACGCCTGGGAGAACTTGGCACCCGCGTCGTTGAGGACGCGGCCGACCCAGGAGGTGCTGGTGTCGACCAGGAACTCGCCGCCGCCGTAGGAGGAGGCGATGGTCCACTTCACGGAGTTGAGCTTGGTCGCGTAGTCCGTCTTGATCTTCGCGGCCTTGGCGTCGTAGTCGGACTTCAGCTTCTTGAACTCCGCCTCCTTGCCGACGGCGGTGGCGATCTTCTCCTGCGCGTTGAGCAGGTCGACCGGGGTGTCGACGCCGAAGTACAGGGTGGGGGCGATGCCTTCGAGCTTCTTGATGCCCCAGTCGAAGGCGCTGGCGCCCTCGACCACGATCAGGTCGGGCTTGAGGGAGGCGACCTTCTCGATGTTGATCTCGATGCCGGAGCCGATCGGCTCGATCTTCTTCGCGGCCTCGGTCTGCGAGGGCAGCAGCTCCATCGGGTTGTTGTCGTCGATGGTGCTGGTGCCGACCGGCTGGACGCCGAGGTCGAGCAGGGCGCCCGTGGCGTAGGAGACGCTGACGATGCGCTTGACGCCGGCCGGGACGGTGATCTTGCCGTTGGTGGCCTCGACCACCACGGGGCCGGACGCGGCGCTGCCGGCCGAGGGCGTGCCCGCGGCGTCCTTGCTGTCGCCGTTGGAACCGCAGGCCGCGAGGGTGAGCGCGGCGGTGGCGGCGACGGCGGCGATTCTGACGCTGCGGGACGTCAGGGCACGGGTGTTCATGGTTCTCCTTGAAGTGTTACGAGGTGCGCGGCGGGTTCGGTGTGTCGGGCGAGCCCGCCGGAGTCCAGGGGGCCCGGTGCCTGGGGGCACGGGCGGTTTCGGCGGTTCCGGTCCTGCTGGGTACGGCTCTGGTGTTGCGCGGGCACGGCCCGGGGTGGTGCCCCGGGCGCGGCTCGGGTACGGCTCAGGCGCGGCTCAGGTAGGCCGACCAGGAGGCCACGGTGGGCTCCGCGCCGAGGTCCGCCAGGTCGGCGAACTCGGCCCGGGCGCCACGGGCGCGCCAGACCTCGACGAGGTGCATCACCCGCATCGAGTCGAGGCCGAGGTCGCGCAGGTCGTCGTCGTCACCGATGTCCTCCGGGCGCTCGCCGAGGATGTCGGCGATGTCCGCCCGGACGGTGTCCGGGTCGAAGCCCGTCGGGCCCGGTGCGGTGCTGGCGCTCATGCTGAAGGTCCGTTCGGTAGCGAGGGCGTGCGGTTCGGTGGGTCCGGCCGGGTGGATCCGGGCCGGTGGCCCGGGATCCGTGGTCAGCCGGCTACGCCGAGGCGGCTGTTCTGGGCCCGCAGCTGGGCGCCGGTCTGGCGCAGCAGGAGCGAGTCGCAGATCTCCCCGGAGCGGATGGCCAGGGTCGAGAGCAGGGCGGAGGTGATCCCGTGGGTGTGCTCGGTGCCGCCCTGGAGGTAGATCCCCACGTCGACGTGGTCCTCGGTCAGCACCCGGTGGTCGCGGTCGACGCGCAGGCGGCCCTGCTCGTCGGTGAGGAGCGTGGGGGCGAGGTCGCCGAGCAGCTCACGGGGGTCCACGTGGGTGTAGCCGGTGGCGAGGACGACCGCGTCGCAGTCGAGGGTCTGCTCCTCGCCGGTGGTCAGCGAGCGGACCTCGGCGCGCACGCCGTCCGTGTGCTGGGCGACACCGGTCAGGCGGTTGGCGTTGAGGACGCGCAGCCGCTCGCGGCCGGCGACCTTCTCCTGGTAGACGATCCGGTAGAGCTGCTCGATCAGATCGCCGTCGACCACGGAGTAGTTGGTGTTCGCGTGGTAGCGGAGCAGGGTCTGCTTGGCCTCCTCGGAGGCCCCGTAGAACTCGTCGACCGCGGCCGGGTCGAAGATCCGGTTGGCGAAGGGGCTGTCGTCGGCCGGGCTGTAGCCGTAGCGGGAGAGGACCGCGCAGATCTCGGCGTCGGGGAACGTGCGGTGGAGGTACTCGACCGCCTCGGCGGCCGACTGGCCGGCGCCGACCACGGCGATCCGTCGGTGGCGCAGTTCCTGGCCGACCAGCGTGGGTGCCTGCAGCAGCAGGTCCCGGGCGTGCCAGACGCGCTCGCCGAGCGTGACGCCGTCGGGGACACGCGGGGTCAGACCCGTGCCGACCGTGATGTTCCGGGCCCGGCGGACCTCCTGGTCGCCACCGGTGACCGCCTCGGAGACGACCTCGACGCTGTCGATCCGGCCGTCCGACTCCACCGGCCGCACGGCGGTGACCTTGCGGCCGTAGGCGGCCTGGTCGGTGAACTCCGCGGCGCACCACTCGAAGTAGTCGTGGAACTCCAGGCGGGTCGGGTAGAAGGACTTCAGGTTGATGAAGTCGACCAGCCGGCCCCGCTCCTGGAGGTAGGACAGGAAGGTGAAGCGGCTTCGCGGGTCACGCAGGGTCACCAGGTCCTTGAGGAAGGAGACCTGCATGGTGGCGCCGTCCAGCAGCATGCCCCGGTGCCATCCGAAACGTTCCTGCTTCTCCAGGAAGCGGACGGCGAGCGACTGCCCGGGGTTGCGACGGTTGTGGTCGTCGATCGCGATCGCCAGGGCCAGGTTGGCCGGGCCGAAGCCTATGCCGACCAGGTCGTCGACGCTGCCACCTCCGTAGTTTGCGCCGTTCTCGCGCGACATGACTCAATCCTTCCGTCTACTACTCGTTCAGGGGCCTGGAGCGGAGCTCCCGGACCTGTCGAACCCCGGCGTGACCACCGAAGACCTAAGGCAAGGCTTGCCTAAGTTCCCTTATCGGAGCCATGGAGTCAAGTTCACCGACCGGACCCGCATCCGGGCTCCGATCAGCGGTTTCTCCGAGTCGGGTGTGCTCATGACCGGATTTTCCGGACAGAGCGTCTGAATCAGGACATTCGAGCCCCGTTCACGGGCTCACCGCAGCGCGGGAGCCGTCTGCACCGCGGCATGCGGAGTGTCGGCCGGGGCCTCCGGCCGGGCCACGATCTCCGTCCCGGGGGAGGAGTCACCGAAGGACCGCAGCAGGGCGTAGGGCACCCGCCCGTCCAGGACCCGCACGACGCCCACCCCCGCCCGCAGCGCGTCGAGACAGGCTTCCATCTTGGGCACCATCCCCCCGGTCAGGCCCGGCAGCAGCTCGGCCAGCTCGGGCGCGGTGAGCCGCGACACCACCTCGGTGTCGGAGGGCCACGAACGGTAGAGGCCGGGGACGTCGGTCAGCATCAGCAGCACGTCCGCACGCAGCGCGCCCGCCACCGCGGCGGCGGCCGTGTCGGCGTTGACGTTGTAGACGTTCCCGTCCTCGCCCCGGGCGACCGAGGAGACCACCGGGATGCGCCCGTCCGCCAGCAGGGTCGACAGCAGCGACGGACTGACGGAGGAGACCTCGCCGACGAGGCCGATGTCGACCCGTTCGCCGTCCACCACCGCGTAGCGCTTGCGCGCGGTCATGGTGTGCGCGTCCTCGCCGGTCATCCCGACCGCGAACGGCCCGTGGGAGTTGATCAGGCCGACCAGCTCCCGCTGGACCTGACCCGCCAGCACCATCCGGACGGCCTCCATGGCCTCCGGCGTGGTGACCCGCAGGCCGGCCGTGAACGAGGAGGTCAGTCCGAGCCGTTGGAGCTGTGCGCCGATCTGCGGGCCGCCGCCGTGCACGACCACCGGGCGAAGGCCCGCGTAGCGCAGGAGGACGACGTCCCGGGCGAAGGCGGCCTTCCGGGCCTCGTCCACCATGGCGTTGCCGCCGAACTTCACGACGACGGTGGAACCCCGGAAGCGCCTCAGGTCGGACAGGCACTCCTGGAGACCGGGCGGGCGCCGCCCGGCTCCGACTCCGCCGGACCTGCCAGGACTCACACTGCCTCTGCCCACCAGTCCCACGCGTCCTTTGTCTCAACTCGTTCATTCCGGCCGCACCGTGTCCCACCAGCCCGCCCGGTCACGGTCGAGGAAGGTGAGTCCCCCGCCCGGCCCTGGTTAGGCAAGGTTGACCTTACATTGCCCACTCTGCCCCGTCACGACCGCGAACCCGGCGGGCGGCGAGGTTCCGCCACCCCTCCGGCACCGCGCGGAGCCGGTCCGGCCGACTCCTGACGGGTCGCCAACCCCCGGTCAGCGGCCGCTCGGAGGGGCTACGGCGAGGCCGGTCCGGGCGCCCGGACCGGGCACCGAATCCGGCCAATTTAGGATAGGCTCACCTAACTAAAAATCGTGGCGGAGAGTGTTCCGCCCCACCCTCCGAGGAGTGAGTGCACGAGTGAGCCTCGTTCAGCAAGGGGTCCCCGCGGGCGGCCCCGCCGAACCCCTCCGGTCCCGACGGACCGCGCCCCGACTACGCGCCGCAGGGCTGCTGGCCGCCCTCCTGCTGCTCCTCGTGATCGTGGCGCTCAGCATCTCGGTGGGTGCACGATCCATCCCCTTCACCACCGTCCTGCACGGGCTCTTCGCGCCCGACGGAACCGAGAACGCCGTCATCGTCCAGGACTACCGGCTCACCCGGACCCTGCTGGGACTCGCGGTGGGCGCGGGCCTCGGCCTGGCCGGCGCCCTCATGCAGGCGCTCACCCGCAACCCGCTCGCCGACCCGGGCCTGCTCGGCATCGAGTCCGGCGCCTCCGCCGCCGTCGTCGCCGGCATCGGCCTCTTCCACGTCACCACCCTGGCCGGCTACGTCTGGTTCGCCCTGGCCGGCGCCGCGCTCACCGCGACCGCCGTCTACACCCTCGGCACCGCGGGCCGCTCGGCCGCCTCCCCGATCCGGCTGGTCCTGGCCGGCACCGCGGTCAACGCCTCGCTCATCGCGGGCATCTCCACCCTCACCTTCCTGGACCGCGACTCCTTCGCCACCCTGCGCACCTGGTCCGTCGGCACCCTCGCCGGGCGCAGCGACGCCGTCCTCCTCCAGGTGACGCCGTTCCTGCTGACCGGCATCGTGCTCGCCCTCGCCCTGGCCGGTCCGCTGAACGCGCTGGCCCTCGGCGACGACATCGGCAGCGCGCTCGGGGCCCGGCCGGCCCGCACCCGGGTGCTCGGCGCGGTGGCGGTCGCCCTGCTCTGCGGCGCGGCGACCGCCGCCGTCGGGCCGATCGGCTTCGTCGGCCTCATCGTGCCGCACGCCGTACGGCTCGTCACCGGGCCGGACCAGCGCTGGCTGCTGACCTACTGCCTGGTCCTGTCCCCCGCCCTGCTGCTCGGCGCCGACGTGCTCGGGCGGATCCTGGTCCGCCCCGACGAACTGGCCGTCGGCATCGTCACCGCCGCCCTGGGCGCCCCCGTCCTCGTCGCCCTGGTCCGCCGCCGGAAGGTCCCCCAGCTGTGAGCCCCCTCCCGGACAGCCCGTCCGGCACCCTGCTGCCCCCGTCGGCCCCCCGCGCCCTGCCCGCGCCCGCGGTACCGGACCCGGCCCGGCTCGTCCCCGGTCTGCGGATCCGCCTCGGTCCCCTGCAGCTGCGGGTCGCCCGGCGTCCGCTGGTGGCCGGCTGCGGTCTGGCCCTCGCCCTGCTCACCGTGGCCGTCGTCACCCTCGGCACCGGTGACTTCCAGGTCTCCCCCGTCGACGTGGTCAAGGCGCTGGCCGGCCAGGGGACCGCGGCCACCGACTACGTGGTGAACAGCCTGCGGCTGCCCCGACTCGCGGTCGGCCTCATCGTCGGCGCGGCCCTCGGCCTGAGCGGCGCCGTGTTCCAGAGCCTGGCCCGCAACCCGCTGGGCAGCCCGGACCTGATCGGGTTCGAGACCGGCGCCGCGACCGGGGCGCTCCTGCAGATCCTCGTGTTCGGCGGCGAACCGTTCGCGGTGGCGCTCGGCGCGGTCGGCGGCGGGTTCGCCACCGCCCTGACGGTCTACCTGCTGGCCTACCGGCGCGGCGTGCAGGGCTACCGGCTGATCGTGGTCGGGATCGCGGCGGGGGCGCTGCTGAGTTCGGTCAACGCCTACCTGATGATCGAGGCGTCGATCGACGAGGCGCAGGCCGCGGCGGTCTGGCTCACCGGCTCGCTGAACGGTCGGGGATGGGACCAGTTCGGCCCCGCGGCGCTCGCGATCGGGCTCCTGCTGCCCGCCGTCCTGCTGCTCGGCCGGCACCTGCGGCTGATGGAGGCCGGCGACGACGCGGCGAAGGCGCTCGGCGTGCCGGTGGAACGCTCACGCGCCCTGCTGGTGGTCTCCGCCGTGCTGCTCTCGGCCGTCGCCACCGCCTCGGCCGGGCCGATCTCCTTCGTCGCCCTGGCCGCACCGCAGCTCGCCCGCCGCCTCGGCCGGGCCGCCGGCGTCAGCCTGCTGCCCTCCGCGCTGATGGGGGCGCTGCTGCTCTGCCTCAGCGACCTCGCGGCCCAGCGGGTGGTGGCCCCGATCCAACTGCCGGTCGGCATCATGACGGCGGCGATCGGCGGGCTCTACCTCGTCTGGCTGCTGCTCCACGAGTGGCGGTCCGGACGCCGCTGAGCCGACCGGACCCACCGCACCGCGAAGGCGCGGGCCCGCCCCCACCCGGGGGACGGTCCCGCGCCTCCGCGGTGACGGGCGGTCAGGAGGCGGCGTCGGCGCCCGGCTCCTCCTCGTCGTCGTCGGCGAGGTGGTGGTCCAGGTTGACGGTGCCGCGCTTCCAGTAGCCGTCGACGTCCGTGTAGTCCCGGTCGAACCCGGCGGCGCGCAGGTGGCGGCGGATCGGCTTCAGCTCGCCGGCCTCCCCGGTGATCCAGACGTAGGGCCGCCCGGGCGGGAACTCCAGGGCGCTGATCGCCCGGTGGAGCAGGTCGCCCTCGCCGTGGGCCAGGCCGTCGCGGTGCACCCAGGTGATCGCGGCGTCGGCCTTGGTCTCCAGGTGGTGCTCCTCACCGGCGTCGTCCACCAGGATGAACACCTTGGCGACCGCTCCCTCCGGCAGGATCTCCAGGTACCGGCTCAGACCGGGCAGGCCGGTCTCGTCGGAGGCCAGCAGGTACCAGTCGAACTCCAGCGGGACCATCACCGAGCCGCGGGGCCCGGCCAGACCGAGCTTCTGGCCGGGGGCGGCCTGCGCGGCCCAGACCGAGGCGACGCCGCTGCCGTGCAGGACGAAGTCGAGGTCCAGCTCGCCGGCCACCGGGTCGAAGCGGCGGGTGGTGTAGTCGCGGGAGATCGGGAACGGCGGGACGTCGGGGAAGATCAGGCCCTCGTCGTCGTCGCCGAGCAGGGGGAGCACGGGCTCCAGCTCGCCGGGCGCCGGGAAGAAGGCCTTGACGTGGTCGGCGGGCGCCCGGTCGATGAACCCGGCCAGCTCGGGGCCGCCGAGGGTGACCCGGACCAGTCGGGGGGTGACCCGGGTGACCCGGATCACCTCCAGGGTCCGCAGGGCCAGGTCGTGGTAGACGGTGTCGATCAGGGGGGCGTTGCTGGTCATGGGGGTTGTCCTCTTCTCGGAGCCCGGGGACCGCCGTGCGGTCCCCGGATCATGCGGTCGTGCGATGGCGGCCCGGGTCCCGCCGGGGTCGGCGGACGGACGGGCGGAAGGCGCGCCCGCGGGAGGGGCGCGGGCGGACCGGCGGGGCCGGTTCACACCCCCTCCGCCAGCGCCCGCTGCACCAGCGGGCCGATCTCCTCCAGCGCCTGCGCGTCCATCAGTTCGTCGTGGGCGACGTCGAGCACGTGCTCGGCCAGCCTGCCCCGCAGGTACGGCGGCCAGACCTTCGCGGGCGCGTCCTCGGGGGCGGTGGTGCGGGCCGCGGTGACGAACAGGGCGTCGCCCGTCCAGACCGGGGTGCGGCTGCCGGCCAGCAGGCCGACGCAGTGCACGTTGGTGTCGACGATCGCGTGGAGCAGATCCTCGTCGAAGCCGGCCAGCATGCCCTGGCTGGCCCGGATCGCGGCGATCGCCTCCTCCCGGCCGACCGGTCGGCCGGCCTCTCCCCCGGCGC
This sequence comes from Streptomyces sp. BE303, assembly GCF_036290945.1. NCBI lineage: Bacteria > Bacillati > Actinomycetota > Actinomycetes > Kitasatosporales > Streptomycetaceae > Streptomyces > Streptomyces sp. BE303. Next base: position 14,078 of record NZ_JAQYWZ010000563.1, on the reverse strand, counting down.
CGGCCGTGTCCCCGGGCGCGTCCACCGCCGTGTCCCCGGGCGCCGCCAGGCCGAGCCCGGCCACCCCGGTCAGGAACCCGCTCTCCTCCTCGGCGAGCCGCTCGCGGAAGCGCGGGTCCGTGACGAAGGACCAGTCCTCGGTCTCCGGCGGGTAGGCGTCCAGCAGCCCGAGGAGGGCCACCTCCTCACCGCCCTCCTGGAGCAGCGCCGCCATGGTGTGGGCGACCGTCCCGCCGAAGGAGTAGCCCAGCAGGTGGTACGGGCCGTGCGGCTGCACCGCCCGCACCTCCGCGAGGTACAGCTCGGCCAGACCTCGGACGTCCTCGACCTTCGGGAGCTCACCGCGCAGGCCCGGCGACTGGAGGCCGTACAGCGGGCGCTCCCGGTCGAGATGGCGCAGCAGGCCCGCGTACTGCCAGCTGAAACCGGAGGCCGGGTGGACGCAGAACAGCGGCGGCAGCGCGCCCTTCTCCCGCAGCGGCAGCAGGGTGCGCAGCGCGTCACGGCGGGCGTCGGTGCCGAGCCGGGCCGCCGCCCCCGCGACGGTCGGGGCGGCCATCAGGGTGGCGACCTGGACCGGGGTGTTGAGCTCGGCCCGGATCCGGCCGGCCAGCCGCATCGCGAGCAGCGAGTGGCCGCCGAGTTCGAAGAAGTTGTCGTCGACACCGACCTCGGGCAAGCCCAGGACCTCCGCGAAGAGCTCGCAGAGCAGGGCCTCGCGGGCGTCGGCGGGCGGCCGGGAGGACCCCCGGCCGGCGGGGCCGGGCACCGGGAGCGCGGCGCGGTCGACCTTGCCGTTGACCGTCAGCGGCAGCGCGTCGAGCTCGACGAACGCGGCCGGGACCAGGTACTCGGGCAGGGTCGCGGCCAGTGCGGCGCGCAGCGCGGCGGAGTCGGCCGGGAGGCCGGGGGCGGGGACGGTGTAGGCGACCAGGCGTGCGCCGCCCGGGCCCCGCTGCGCGACGACGGCAGCCGCGGCGACGGCGTCCAGGGCGAGCAGCGCGGACTCGACCTCGCCGGGCTCGACCCGGAAGCCGCGGATCTTGACCTGCTGGTCGGCCCGGCCCAGGTAGTCCAGCCTGCCGTCCGCCCGGAACCTCATCCGGTCGCCGGTGCGGTACATCCGCCCTCCGGGCGGGCCGTACGGGTCGGCGACGAAGCGGCCGGCCGTCAGACCGGGCCGGTCGTGGTAGCCGCGCGCCAGGCCGTCCCCGGCGAGGTACAGCTCGCCGGGCACGCCCACCGGGACCGGGCGCAGGGCCTGGTCCAGTACGTACGCCCGGGTGTTCATGACGGGCCGTCCGACGGTGGCGGTGGCGCTCTCGCCGACGCCCGCGCCGAGCGCGTTGATGGTGTACTCGGTGGGCCCGTACAGGTTGTAGCCGGTGGTCCCGTCGGTCCGGTCGAGCAGCTGCCAGAGGGACTCGGGGACGGCCTCGCCGCCGAGCAGGACGAGCACCGGCCGGTGCCGGCCGTCGGCGAGCAGTCCGGCCTCGATCAGCTGCTGGGCGTAGGACGGGGTGACGTTGACGACGTCGACGCGCTCGCGGACGTAGTGGTCGACGAGGGCGTCCGGGTCGAGCCGCAGCCGTTCGCCGATGACGTGCACCTCGTGGCCGTCGACCAGCCAGAAGAACTCCTCCCACGACATGTCGAAGGCGAAGGAGACGGTGTGGGCGATCCGCAGCCGCCGCCCGCCGGCCCCGGTCACGGCGGGGCCGAAGATCCGGGCCCGGTGGTTGACCAGCATCGTGGTCAGCCCGCGGTGCGGGACGACCACGCCCTTGGGCCGCCCGGTGGAGCCGGAGGTGTAGATCACGTAGGCCGGGTGGTCGGCGTGACGCGGGGCGGTGAGGTCGGCGGCGGTCACCGGCCCGGCCGGGACGGCGGCCTGTTCGGCCAGGCCGTCCGGGTCGTCGAGCACCAGGCGGGGCAGGTCGTCCGCGGCGGGCAGGCCGGCGCCGACGGCCGTGACGGTGACGAGGCAGAGCGGGCGCGCGTCGGCGAGCATCTCGGCGAGCCGGGCGGCCGGGTGGTCCAGGTCGAGCGGCAGGTAGCCGGCGCCGGTGCGCAGCACGGCGAACAGGGCGACGACGAAGTCCGCGGAGCGCGGCAGCGCGAGGGCGACCAGGCGCTCCGGCCCGGCGCCGCGGGCGATCAGGGCGTGTGCCAGCCGGTCGGCCCGGCGGTCGAGTTCGGCGTAGGAGAGCCGCTCCTCGCCGAAGACCAGGGCGGTCGCGTCCGGGGTCCGGGCGGCCTGCTCCGCGAGCAGCCGGTCGACGGTGGTGTCGGGAACGGCGTGGCCGGTGTCGTCGCCGAGGCCGAGCAGCCTGCCCAGCTCGGCCGGTTCCGGGGTGCCGAGCCGGCCGACCGGGGCGGCGGGGTCCCCGGGCAGGGCGCGGACCAGGGCGGCGAGCCGTTCGGCCACGGCCCGGGCGGCCTCGGCGTCGAACAGGTCGGGCCGGTAGGCGAGGCTCAGCTCCAGGGCGCGCTCGGGCGTGACCGCGAGGGTCAGCGGGTAGTGGGTGCCGTCCACGCTGTGGGTCCAGCCGATCGCGTGGCGGGCGACGGCCTCCTCCCGGGCCGAGTCGTCCAGCGGGGTGTTGCGGAACACGTACAGGGTGTCGAAGAGGCGGCCGAAGCCGCTGAGCCGCTGGATCCGGCCGAGGCCCACCTGGTGGTGGGGCAGCAGGGCGGCGTGCTCCCGCTGGACCCGGACCAGGAGGTCGCGCAACGGCTCCCCGGGCCGGACGGTCACCCGGAACGGGAGGGTGTTCATGAACATCCCGATCATGGTGTCCACGCCCGCCAGCTCCGGCGGCCGGCCGGAGACGGTGGCGCCGAAGACCACGTCGTCCGAGCCGGTGAGGCCGGCCAGGGTGAGCGCCCACGCGGTGGACAGCACCGTGTTGAGGGTGATGCCGCAGGACCGGGCGAAGGCGCGCAGCCCGTCGCTGGTCGCCTCGTCCAGGACGATCGGGCAGACCTCGGCGATCACCGGCTGCCGGGCCGGGTCCTCGGGCGCGACCAGGGTCGCCTCGTCGAGGCCGGCGAGGTGGACCCGCCAGGCCTCGGCGGCGGCCTCGCGGTCGGTCGCCGCGAGGTGGCGCAGGAACTCCCGGTACGGCGTGGCGGGCGCCAGCGCGTCCTCGTCGCCGCCGTGCCGGTAGAGGGCGAACAGCTCCTCGAAGAACAGCGACTCGGACCAGCCGTCGGTGAGGATGTGGTGCTGGGTCACGCAGAGCACGTACCGCTCGTCGGCGAAGCGGAACAGCGCGACGCGCAGCAGCGGCGGCGCCGCGAGGTCGAACCGGGTGGCGGCGTCGGCGTGCGAGAACTCCTCCAGGGCGCGGTCCTGGGCGGCCCGGTCGAGGTGGCCGAGGTCGGTCTCCTGCCAGGGCAGCTCCCACGCGCCGGGGACGATCTGCACCGGCTCGTCGAAGCCCTGGTGCCAGAAGCCCGCCCGCAGGTGGGGGTGGCGCCTGAGCAGCGCCTCGAAGGCACGGCGCAGCGCCGTCCGGTCGACGGCGTGCAGCAGCTCGATGAAGTTCTGCATGAGGTAGACGTCGAGCGCGCGGTCGTCGTAGACGGCGTGGAAGTACAGGCCCTCCTGGAGCGGGGAGAGCGGCAGCACCTCCTCGGCGTCGGGGCGGAGTTCGGCGGCCAGGGCGAGGGCCGCCTCGGGGACGAGGACGACGGCGGCGGGGTCCGGGCCGTCGGCGACGGTCCCGGCGTCCACCGCCGCGGCGGCGAGCCGGGCGGGTGTGCGGTGCTCGAAGACCTGGCGGGGGGTGAGGACCAGCTGCTCCTTGCGGAGCCGGCCGACCAGCTGGATCGAGCTGATCGAGTCCCCGCCGAGGACGAAGAAGTCGTCGTCGGCGCCGGCCGCGGCGAGGCCGAGGACGTCGGCGAAGACGCGGCACAGGACGGCCTCGGCCGGGGTCCGCGGAGCGCGGGAGGCCGGGTCGCCGGTGAGGACGGGGGCGGGCAGGGCGGCGCGGTCGAGCTTCCCGTTGACGTTGAGGGGCAGGGCGTCCAGGGCCACCAGGGCGGCGGGGACGAGGTGTTCGGGCAGCGCGGCGGCCAGGGCGGCGCGGGCGCCGACCGGGTCGGCGTCACCGGTCAGGTAGCCCACCAGGCGGCGGACGCCGGGGGTGTCCTCGCGGACGACCACGGCGGCGGTGGCGACCCCGGGCAGCGCGGTGAGGGCGGCCTCGATCTCGCCGGGCTCGATCCGGAACCCGCGGATCTTGACCTGCTCGTCGGCCCGGCCCAGGTAGTCGAGGAGGCCGTCGGGCAGCCTGCGGACGAGGTCCCCCGTGCGGTACATCCGGCTGCCGGGCGGGCCGTACGGGTCGGCGACGAAGCGGCCGGCCGTCAGACCGGGCCGGTCGTGGTAGCCACGGGCCAGCCCGGTCCCGGCCAGGTACAGCTCGCCGGGGGCGCCGTCCGGTGCGGGGCGCAGCGCGTGGTCGAGGACCCTGGCGGCGGTGCCGGCGATCGGTGCGCCGACCAGCGGGCGCACGCTGTCCGCGAGGTCGGCGGCCAGGGCGTCGACGGTGTACTCGGTGGGGCCGTAGAGGTTGACGGCGCGTACGCCGTCGGCGGCGCGGACCGCGCTCCACTGGGCGGGCGGCACCGCCTCGCCGCCGAGCAGCAGCAGCCCCGGGCGGTGGGCGCCGTCGGCGAGCAGCCCCCAGTCGAGGAGCTGCTGGGCGTAGGTGGGGGTGACGTCGAGGGTGTCGACGCGGTGGCGGCGGACGTAGCCGGTGACGAACTCGGGGTCGCGGCGCTCCGTCTCGTCGAGGAGGTGCAGTTCGTGCCCGGCGAGCAGCCAGAACAGCTGCTCCCAGGAGGTGTCGAAGGAGAACGAGGCGGTGTGCAGGGCCCGCAGGGGGCGGCCGGCCGCGCGGGCGGCCGGGTCGAGCAGCGCGGCCCGGTGGTTGGCGTAGAGGTTGGCGAGGCCGCGGTGGGTGAGGACCACGCCCTTGGGGCGGCCGGTGGAACCGGAGGTGTAGATGACGTAGGCGGGGTGCTCCGGGTCGACGGCAGGGAGCGCCGCGTCGGGCCCGGGGCCCGGGGCGGTGGCGGTGGCGGTGGCGGTGTCGTCCGGGCCGTCGAGCAGCAGCGGCCGGGGGCCGGCCGCGGGGAGCCGGTGGACGGTGCCCGCGGTGGTGACCAGGCAGGCCGGGGCCGCGTCGGCGATCATGTCGGCGAGGCGCTCGGCCGGGTGGTCGAGGTCCAGCGGCAGGTAGGCGGCGCCGCTGCGCAGCACGCCGAGCAGGGCGGTCACCGCGTCCACCGAACGCGGCACCGCGAGGGCGACCACCGACTCGGGGCCGATCCCGCGTGCGACCAGCCGGTGGGCCAGCTCCGCGGAGCGGCGGTCCAGTTCGGCGAAGGTCACGGACCGGCCGCCGGAGACGACGGCGGTGGCCCCGGGGGTCGCGGCGGCCTGCGCCGCGAAACGGTCGGCGACGCTCCCCCCGAAGGCGGCGGCCTCCGGGCCGTGCCCCGCCGCCGCCAGCCGGGCGTGCTCGTCGTCGGTGGTCAGCCGCAGCCTGCCCACCGTCGTGTCGGGGTCGGCGGCGATCCGCTCCAGCAGCGCGGCCAGCCGCTCGCCGATCCGCTCGACCCGGCGGTCGGTCAGCACGTCGGGCCGGTACTCCAGGTGGACCTCGACGGTGCGGCCGAGGTTGACGGCCAGGGTGAGCGGGTAGTGCGTGGCGTCGCGGGCGGTGACCCCGGTGACGGCGGCCCCGCCGGCGAGCGCGGGGCGGGCGGACGGGTCGGCGGGGTAGTTCTCGACCACGAGCAGGGTGTCGAACAGCTCGCCGCCGCCGGCCTGCTTCTGGATCGCGTGCAGGCCGAGGTGGTGGTGGGAGAGCAGTTGGTTCTGTTCGCCGCGGAACCGGCGGACCAGCGCGGCGACGCTCTCCTCCGGGCGCACGGTGACCCGGACCGGAACGGTGGTGATGAACAGTCCGATCATCGAGTCGACGCCGGACAGTTCCTCGGGCCGGCCCGACACGGTCAGGCCGAAGACGGCGTCGCGCCGCCCCGTCAGGGAGCCGAGCAGCAGCCCCCAGGCGCACTGGACGAGGGTGCTGGGGGTGGTGCCGAGCCGGCGGGCCGCCGCGGTGAGCCCCGCGGTCGCCTCCTCGGTGAGCCCCCGGGTGTGCCGGGCCGGCCGGACCGCCGGCCGGCCGGGGTCGGCCGGGGCGAGCAGGGTGGGGCCGTCCGTCCCCGCCAGCGCCGTGCGCCAGGCGCGTTCGGCGGCCGGCCGGTCCTGGTCGGCAAGCCAGCGCAGGTGGTCGCGGTAGGGGCGCACGGCGGGCAGGTCGCCGGGGTCGCCGTCCCGGTCGTACAGCTCCAGCAGCTCACGCACCAGGAGCGGCATCGACCAGCCGTCCACCAGGATGTGGTGCACGGTGACGATCAGCCGGTACTCGGTGTCGGCCACCCGGGCCAGCAGCAGGCGCAGCAGCGGCGGCCGGTGCAGGAGGAACCGCTCGGCCAGCTCGGCGCGTTCGGCCCGGTCCAGGGCCTCACCGTCCGGGACGCCGCCGGACGGGGCGGTGGCGGACGGGGCCGTAGCGGACGGGGCCGTGGCGTGCCCGGCCCGGAGGTCGGTCTCGCGGACGGCGATCCGCAGCTCGGCGGGGACGAACTGGACCGGCTCGGGCACGTTCTCGTGCCAGAACCCGGCGCGCAGGTTGGCGTGCCGGCGCAGCAGCGCGTCGGCGGCGGTGCCGAGCCGGGCCGCGTCGACCGGGCCGCTCAGCGAGACGGTCAGCTGGACGGTGTAGACGTCCGTGGCCCGGTCGTCGTAGGAGGAGAGGAACAGCATGCCCTGCTGGAGCGGGGAGAGCGGGAGCATGTCCGCGAGGCCGGTCCTGGTCATCGCTGGTCCTTCCACATCTGTTCGAGCATGGCGATCTGGTCCTGGTCGAGGGCGAGCAGATCGAGGTCGGAGGGGGTGTGGCCGCCGGAGCCGGCGGTGCCGGCCCAGGTGGCGAGGCCGTCGAGCGCGGCGGTCCACGCCTCGGCGAGGGCGCGTGCGGTCGACTCCGGCAGGGCGCCGGCGGCGGGGATCCAGTCCGCGACGAGCCGGGGGCCGTCGGGGCCGGGGTCGATCCGGGCCACGATCTCCAGCGCGTGGGAGAGCGGGGCCCCGGGGTCGGGCTCGACGCCGACGGCGTCGGCCTCGGGGGCCGGTCCCCAGCCGGTGCCGGGGGTGTGGGTGCGCCGGCCGAGGTAGTTCCAGAGCACTTCGGGCCGGGCGGCCGGGTCGAAGCGGCGGGCGGTGGCGGGGTTGGCGTAGCGGAGCAGGCCCGCACCGATCCCGCCGGCGGGGACGGCCCGCAGCTGTTCCTTCACCTCCTTGAGGGCGCGCCCGGCGTCCTCGGCGCCGGTGAGGGCGGCGGCCGGGTCGACCCGGCCGGGGGCGAGGCGCACGGGGTACAGGCTGGTCAGCCAGCCGACGGTGCGGGAGAGGTCAGCGCCGGGCAGCAGGTCCTGTTCCCGGCCGTGGCCCTCCAGTTCGACCGGTAGCCCGCCGTCCGGCCGGTCCGGGTCGAGGTGGGCGGCGGCCAGGGCCAGCGCGGTGAGCAGCACGTCGTTGACGGTGCCGTGCACGGCCCCGGGGACGGTGTCGAGCAGGGGCGCGGTCCGTCCGGCGGAGAGCGTGACGGTGAACGGGCGCGCGGTGTCGGCGGTGTCCCGGGCCGGGTCCAGCGGACGCGATCCGATCAGGCGCCGGTCCTTCCCGCTCTCCCCGGCCGCCAGCCAGTGGCCGAGTTCGGCGGTCCGGCGGGGGCTGTGGGCCTCCGCGAGGAGGTGCTCGGTCCACGCGCGCAGCGAGGTGGCGACCGGTTCCAGGACCGGCGGCCGGCCGGCGGCGGCGTCCTGCCAGGCGGCCCGCAGGTCGTCCAGCAGGATGCTCCAGGAGACCTCGTCGACCGCGAGGTGGTGGGCCGTCAGCAGCAGGCGGCCCGCGGCCTCCCGGCCGGCGTCCAGGTGGACGGCCTGGAGGAGGCGTCCGGTGCCGGGGCGCAGGCGGCCGACCGCCGCGTCCGACTCGGTGGCGACCAGCTCCCGCAGGGCGGCGTCGTCGAGCCCGGCGGCGGGGACGGCGCGCAGGCTGTCGGCGGCGGTCACCGATCCGGGCGGGGCGGTTTCGGCCGACCAGACGCCGGGGTCCGGCCGGTGCAGGACCTGGCGCAGACCGGCGTGCCTGTCGAGCAGCGCCTGGAGGGCGGTGGCCAGGTCCGCCGTAAGGACACCGGCGGGCAGGAGCACCAGCCGGGCCTGGGCGATCCGGTCGACCGGGCCGCCGCGTTCGGCGAGCCAGTGGGCGATCGGGGGCAGCGGCAGCGGACCGGTTCCGTCGTCCTGCGGCCGGACGGCGGCCGGGGCGGTCCCGGCGGCCGGCGCGGCCGGGACGGCGAGCTCGGCGAGCCGGGCGGGGGTGGGTGCCTCGAAGACCTGCCGGGCGGTGAGGGTCAGGCCCGCCTTGCGGGCCAGCGACACCAGCCGGATGGAGACGATGCTGTCGCCGCCGAGTTCGAAGAAGTCGGCGTGCCGGTCGACGGCGGTCTGGCCGAGGGCCTCGGCCATCAACCGGGCCAGCACGACGGCGGGTTCGGCGGTCCCGGAAGGTTCGGCGGGCTCGGCGACAGTCGCGGCGGCCTGCGCGGTCCCGTCGGCCGTGCCGGGCTCGGCCGCCGGGGCGGCCGGCGGCGCCGGCAGGGCCCGGCGGTCGAGCTTGCCGTTGACGGACAGCGGCAGGGCGTCGACGAGGACGATCGGCGCCGGCACCATGTACGCCGGGAGCCGCTCCGCCGCGAGCTTGCGCAGGTGGCGGGTGTCCGGAACGCGGCCCGGCTCCGGGACGACGTACCCGATCAAGCGGTCGCCCCCGGTGCCCGACGCGCGGACGGCCGCGGCGGCCAGGGCGACGCCCGGCAGGGCGGCCAGCGCGGCCTCCACCTCGCCGAGTTCGATCCGCAGGCCGCGCAGCTTGACCTGGTCGTCGGTCCGGCCGAGGTAGTGCAGCCGGCCGTCGGCCGTCCGCCGGGCGAGGTCGCCGGTGCGGTACATCCGGCTGCCGGGCGGACCGTACGGGTCGGCGGTGAACCGCTCGGCGGTCAGCGCCGCCCGGTTCAGGTAGCCGCGCGCCAACTGCACCCCGGTCAGGTACAGCTCCCCGGGGGTCCCGAGCGGGACGGGACGCAGCCGCGCGTCCAGGACCCGGACCCCGGTGTTCCACACCGGGCTGCCGACGGACACGCTGCCGCCGGACCGGCCGGTGCCGGGCCGGTAGTGCTCGGCGGTGACGTCGACCGCCGCCTCGGTGGGGCCGTAGAGGTTCTCCAGGGCCACCTCCCGGCCGGCGCAGGACTCCCGGAAGCGCTCGGCGAGATCGACCGGGAGGGCCTCGCCGCTGCACACCACCCGCCGCAGCGAGGGGCACTCGGCGAGCCGCTGGTCGGTGAGGAAGGCGGCGAGCATCGAGGGCACGAAGTGCGCGACGGTGGCGCGGTGGCGGCGGATCAGGTCGGCGAGGTAGCCGGGGTCACGGTGCCCGTCGGGGCGGGCGACCACCGCGGGCACGCCCGCGGCGAACGGCCAGAACAGCTCCCAGACCGAGACGTCGAAGCCGGCCGGGGTCTTGTGCAGCACCCGGTCGTCCCCGCCGAGGGGGTAGGCGTCCTGCATCCACCGCAACCGGTTGACGATCGCGGCGTGGCCGACCTGGACGCCCTTGGGCAGGCCGGTGGAGCCGGAGGTGAAGATGACGTACGCGGGGTGGTCGGGCCTCAGCGGGGCGAGCCGGTCGTGATCGGTGACCGGTCCGGCCGGGGCGGACGCCAGGGCGGCCTCCGTCTCCGGGTCCCCCAGCAGGACGGCGTCGGGGGCGTCGGCGGGCAGCCGGCCGGCCGATCCGGATTCGGTGAGCACGCAGACCGGGCGGGCCGTGCCGAGGAGGTGGCGCAGCCGCTCGGCCGGGTGGTCGAGGTCGAGCGGCAGGTAGGCGCCGCCGGCCCGGACCACCGCGTGGACGGCCACCAGCAGGTCGGCGGAGCGCGGCAGGGCCACCGCGACCACGCTCTCCGGGCCGACCCTGCGGGCGATCAGCAGCCGGGCGAGCCGGTCGGCTCGGTCGTCGAAGGCCGCACGGGACAGCTCGGCGCCGTCCGTCAGCACCGCGGGGCGGGCGGCCCCGGCGCGGGCTCCGGCGGCGACCAGGTCCGGCAGCGTGGCCGGGTCGCCGGGGACGGCCGGGTGGTCGGTGGACTCCGGTCCGTACAGGGCGAGTTCACGCTCGCCCTCGGCCATCGGGTCGAGGTCGGCGACGGGGCGCGCCGGGTCCGCGACGGCCTGCTCCACGAGGCGGACCAGCCGGTCCGCGAGGGCGCGGGCGGTCGCTTCGTCGAAGCGGTCCCGGCTGTACCGGACGCCGCCCTCCAGTCGCCCGCTGCCGTCGGCGGCCGGGCCGACCGCGAACTCCAGGTCGAACTTGGCGCCGCCGGTGTCCACCAGCAGCTCCGCCGCCGGGACGTCGAAGAGCCGGGCCGGGGCGGGAGCGGCGGAGTGGAAGGTGACCATGGTCTGGAAGAGCGGGTGACGCCCGGCCGTACGGGCCGGCGCGACCGCCCGGACCACCTGGTCGAACGGCAGGTCGGCGTGGTCGAAGGCCTCCAGGTCGGCGTCCCGGACCCGCTCCAGCAGGGCGGCGAAGGCCGGGGTGCCGGAGAGGTCGGTGCGCAGCGCCAGGGTGTTGAGGTGGTAGCCGACCTGGTCCCGGAGGACGGCCTCGCCGCGGGCCGAGACGGGTGCCCCGACCACGATGTCCTCGCCCCCGCCGAGCCGGTGCAGCAGCGTGGCGACCACGGCGTGGACGGCCATGAACAGGGTGGCGCCGTGGGCCCGGGCGAGTGCGGTGAGCGCCCCGGCGGTGTCGGCCGGGAGCTCGAAGAGGGCGACGGCGCCCCGGTGGGTGGGGCGGGCCGGCCGGGGGCGGTCGGCGGGCAGCGCGACCTCCTCGGGCGCCCCGGCCAGCGTGCGCGTCCAGTAGGCCCGCTGCCGGTCGCCGGTCCGGGCCAGCAGCTCGCCCTGCCAGCGGGCGAAGTCCGCGTACTGGACGGGGAGTTCGGCGAACTCGGGGGCCCGTCCGGCCCGTCGGGCCGTGTAGGCGGCGTCGAGGTCGGCGAGCAGCGGGGCGGTCGATTCCTCGTCGCCCGCGATGTGGTGCAGCGTCAGCAGGAGGACGTGCTCGCCCTCGTCGACCCTCACCAGGTGGGCACGGAACGGCGGCTCGGCGGCGAGGTCGAACGGCGGAGCGAGCAGGGTGCGCAGGGTGGCGTCCAGCCCGTCCTCGCCGACCGGCAGCACGGTGAGCGGCACCGGGTGCGCGCCGGGAGCGAGCACCTGCTGGTACGGCTCGCCGTCGTGCTCGCGCACGACGGTCCGCAGGCTCTCGTGCCGGGCCGCGACGTCGGCGAGGGCGGCGGCGAGGGCGCCGGGGTCGAGCGCTCCGGTGAGCCGGAGCGCGATCGGTACGTGGTAGGCGGAGCCGGAGTCCTGCACCTGGTGGAGCAGCCAGAGGCTGAGCTGGGCGGGCGACAGCGGCGGGTGCGCCGGGCGCGGGCCCGCGGTGAGCTCCGGCCGGTCGGTCCCGGCCCGCTCGGCGAGCCGGGCGGCGAGCCCGGCGGGCGTGGGCGCGGCGAAGACGTCCCGGACCGCGGTCTCGGTCCGCAGCACGGTGCGGATCCGCCCGGCCAGCCGGGTGGCCAGCAGGGAGTGGCCGCCGAGGGCGAAGAAGTCGTCCTCGGGCCCGACCTCCGGGAGGTCGAGCACGGTGGCGAAGGCCCCGCAGAGCAGCTCCTCGCGGGCGTCGCGCGGCGGGCGGGAGAGCGCCACCGCCGGGGCGGACGGGGCGGGCAGGGCCGCCCGGTCCAGCTTGCCGTTGGCGGTCGTCGGCAGCTGCGGGAGCACCACCACGGCGGCGGGCACCAGGTAGTCGGGCAGCGTCCCGGCGAGGGCGCGGCGCAGGGCCGCCGGGTCGGCGCCACCGGTGGCGTAGCCGACCAGGCGCCGGTTGCCGGGGGTGTCCTCGCGGACCAGCGCGGCGGCGGCGCCGACGCCGGGCAGGGCCGCCAGCGCGGCCTCCACCTCGCCGAGTTCGATCCGGAAGCCGCGCAGCTTGACCTGGTCGTCGGTCCGGCCGAGGTACTCCACCAGGCCGTCGGCCGTCCGCCGGGCGAGGTCGCCCGTGCGGTACATCCGGCTGCCCGGCGGACCGTACGGGTCGGCGGTGAACCGCTCGGCGGTCAGCGCCGCCCGGTTCAGGTACCCCCGCGCCAGCTGCACCCCCGCGAGGTACAGCTCACCCGGCACGCCCGGCGGCACCGGACGCAGCCGCGCGTCCAGCACGTGGGCCCGGGTGTTGTCGAGCGGACGCCCGATCACCGGCCCGTCGGCGTCCGCCGTCCCGGCCACCAGGGCGTCGACGGTGAACTCGGTCGGCCCGTAGTAGTTGACCACCCGGACGTCCGGGTGGCCGCGCAGCTCGGCCCAGAGGTCGGGCGGCACGCCCTCGCCGCCGAGCAGCAGCACCGGCGGGCGGTGGGCGCCGGTCAGCAGGCCGGCGTCCAGCAGCTGCCGCGCGTAGGAGGGCGTGACGTCGAGGGCGTCGATCCGGTGCTCGGCGCAGTAGCCGACGACCGCCTCGGCGTCCCGGCGGACGATGTCGTCGAGCAGGTGCAGTTCGTGGCCGGCGATCAGCCAGAACAGCTGCTCCCAGGAGGAGTCGAAGGAGAACGACGCGGTGTGCAGGGCGCTCACGCGCCGGCCCAGTGCGGCGGCGACCGGACGGTAGAGGGTGCGGTCGTGGTCGTGGTACAGGTTGTCGAGTCCGCCGTGGGTGAGGACGACCCCCTTGGGCCGCCCGGTCGAGCCCGAGGTGTAGATGACGTAGGACACCTCGGACGGGTCGGCCGGGACGTGGACGGTCGCGGCCGGTCCGGCGGCGAGGTCCGCGGCGGTGGCCGGGTCGTCGAGGACGAGGGTCCCGGTCCCGGGCGGCAGCAGCCGGGCGCTCGCGCCGGTGGTCAGGACGACGTCCGGGGCCGAGTCCGCCAGCATGTGGGCGAGCCGGTCGGCGGGCAGCCCGAGGTCGAGCGGCAGGAACCCGCCGCCCAGGCGCAGCACGGCCAGCAGGGCGGCGACCGCGTCGGCGGTGCGCGGCAGGGCGAGCGCGGTCAGCGTGCCCGGTCCGGCGCCGTGGGCGATCAGCAGGCGGGCGAGCCGGTTGGCGCGCTCGTCGAGCTCACGGAACGTCAGCCGGTCGGCGCCGGCCACCACGGCGGTGGCACCGGGGGTGGCGGCGGCCCGGGCGGCGAACTCCTCGGCGACGGTGGTGACCGGGCGGACGCGGCCGGTGGCGTTCCAGCGGTCCAGGTCGGCGTGCTCGCCGGGGGACAGCAGGTCGAGCCGGCCGATCGGGGTGCCGGGCTCGGCCGTCACCAGGGTCAGCAGGCGGACCAGCCGGGCGGCCAGGGTCTGCACGGTGGCGCGGTCGAACAGGTCGGTGGCGTAGCGGATGCCGCCGACCAGTCCGTCGGCGGCGGGGTCGCCGGCCGCCGGATCGGCTGCGGACGAGCCGCCGGGCCGGGCCGGCCTGAGCACCACGTCGAGGTCGAACTTGGCGGCGCCGGGGTCGACGGCCACCTCCTCGGTGGCGAGGCCGAACAGCCGGGAGGTGTCGGGGGCCGCCTCCTCCAGGGCGACCATCGCCTGGAACAGCGGGTGGCGGCCGGGGGCCCGGGGCGGGGCGAGCTCCTCCACCACCCGGTCGAACGGCACGTCGGCGTGGTCGAGGGCGGCGAGGTCCGCGGCCCGGACCCGGTCGAGCAGTTCGGCGAAGGTCGGATCGCCCGACAGGTCGGCGCGGAGCACCACCGTGTTGACGAAGAAGCCCACCAGCCCGTCCAGCGCGGCCTCCCCGCCGCGCCCGGCGACCGGCGTGCCCAACGGGACGTCGTCACCACCGCCGAGCCGGTGCAGCAACGCCG
>NZ_JAQYWZ010000562.1:0-486 GCF_036290945.1 Streptomyces sp. BE303 | reverse complement strand
AGTCGATGACCCGAACCTCAACGGTGCCGAGCCGGGACAGGTAGGAGCCGTCACGGGTGCGGCGAAGCACGGGCAGGTGGCGGCCGCTCTTCACCCGGTCCAGGACGTGGGCGCCGGTGGTGGCGATGGCGCTTACCAGGGTCCGCGCGGCGACGTTGCGGTCAAGCAGCACGAGCACGCCCTCGCGCAGGCTGCGGAGCAGGCGCGGCGCATAGGTGGTTTCCACGTCCGTGGTCGGCCCGAACACCGCGTCCAGGACGGTGCGGGTGCCGCAGGACACCAGGACCAGCAGTCGTAGCGCCGGGTATCCCGAACCGCCGTTGTTGCAGCGGTGTTTGGTGTATTCGGTCAGGTTCGCGGGGCTGTCGGGCACCGTGATCGTCGTGCCGTCGATCGCGCAGACCAGCAGCCCCCGCCACCACGCCCCGGTGGTGCCGATTCCGGCGGCCGGGCCGCGTAGCAGGTCGAACAGCCAGCGCATCGGCT
>NZ_JAQYWZ010000561.1:0-298 GCF_036290945.1 Streptomyces sp. BE303 | reverse complement strand
GGCCACCTTCTGGACCTGCCACTGCTGGGACTGGCTCCCGGTGCAGGTGTTCTGCACGACGAGGGCCCCGTCGACGGTCGACGCGCCCTCGACGTCGAGGCACTTGCCGCTGTGCCGGGCCATGATCTGCACGTAGCCGGTGCCGAGGTCCTTGAACGAGAAGTTCTGGTTGGCGCCGTTGCCGCAGCCCCACTGGAGGAGCCGGGCGGTCTCGGCGAAGGAGTAGTCGCCGACGTCGACGCACTTGCCGCTCTGCCGGCCGACCAGCTGCTGCCAGGTCGCGTGGAGCGGGGTGACG
>NZ_JAQYWZ010000560.1:0-7329 GCF_036290945.1 Streptomyces sp. BE303 | reverse complement strand
TCGGGGTGGTAGAGCCCCTCGACGTCCCAGCCGCGGTCGGTCGGGAACAGGCCGATGCCGTCCCGGCCCTCGTCCACCAGCTTCCACAGCTCGTCCGGAGTGGTGATCCCGCCCGGGTAGCGGCAGGCCATCCCGACGATCACGACGGGGTCGTCGTCGGCCGGGGTGGTGGCGGTCGGGGCGGGGGCCGTGACCGGGGCCGGGGCCGCGCCGGACAGTTCGGTGGTGAGGAACTCGGCGAGGGCGGTGGCGTTCGGGTAGTCGAAGATCAGGGTCGCGGGGAGCCGCAGCCCGGTCTCGGCGGTGAGCGCGTTGCGCAGCTCGACGGCGGTGAGCGAGTCGAAGCCCAGCTCGCGGAAGGCCCGGGCGACGGGGACGGCGTCGGGGCCGGGGTAGCCGAGGACGGCGGCGGCCTGGGTGCGGACGGTGGCCAGGGCGGCCTGGACCCGTTCGGCGTCCGCCAGTCCGGCGAGGTGGCGGGCCAGGGTGCCGCCGCCGGTCGCGGTCCCGGCCGTGGCGGCGCGCCGGCGCCCGGCGTTCGGGACCAGGCCATGCAGCAGCGGGGGCAGGCCCTCGGCGCCGCGGAGCACGGCCAGGTCGAGCCGGAGCGGGACGGCGACCGGGCGGTCGGCGGCGAGGGCGGCGTCGAAGAGCGCGAGGCCGGCTTCGGCGTCCAGCGCGCCGAAGCCGCCCCGGGCCAGCCTGCGCAGGTCCGCCTCGGAGAGCGCGGCCCCGAGGCCGGCGTCCCACAGGCCCCAGGCGAGGGAGGTCGCGGGGACTCCCTGTGCGCGCAGTTCGGTCGCGTAGGCGTCCAGGAAGGCGTTGGCGGCGGCGTAGTTGGCCTGGCCGGCGTTGCCGAACAGGCCGGCCGCGGAGGAGTAGAGGACGAAGGCGCCGAGCGTCCTGTCCTTCGTCGCGGCGGCGAGGTTGCGGGCTGCGTCGACCTTCGCCCGGAAGACGGCGTCGAGCCGCTCCGGGGTGAGGTCGGTGAGCAGGCCGTCGTCGATGGCGCCGGCGGCGTGGACGACGGCGGTGACCGGCTCGTCCCGGAGCGCCGCGGCGACCGCGTCGGGGTCGGACAGGTCGCAGGCGAGCGAGCGCACCTCCGCGCCCTCGATCTCGATGCCCCCGCCGGAGCGGGTGAGCAGGAGCAGCCGGCCGACGCCGTGGGCCCGCACCAGGTGGCGGGCGACGAGGCCGCCGAGTGTGCCGGTGGCGCCGGTGACCACCACGACGCCGTCGCCGAACTCCGCGCGGCCCTCGGCGTGCAGCCGGGCCAGGCGCGGCACCTTGACCGCGCCGTCGCGGACCAGTGCCTGCGGCAGCGGGTGGAACGCGGTCTCGGCCGCGTCCAGCAGGTGGATGCGGTCCGGGTGTTCGGCCTGGGCCGACCGCACCAGGCCCCACAGGGCGGCGCCGTCGGGGTCGGTGATCTCCTCGCCGACGGCGCCGAAGGTGCGCACCACCAGCCGGGAGTCCGACCAGGCGGGGTCGGCCAGCCAGTCCTGCAGCAGCGTCAGCAGGTCGGCGGCCCGGTCGCGGGCGGCGCCGGGCGCCGTCGCGTCCACGGCGAGCACCGGCGCGGGGGCCGGCAACGGCTCGCCGAGCGCGATCACGACCGGGCGGTCGGCCGGGGAGCCGGTCGGGGAGCCGGTCGGGAGCGTGGCCGGGGCGGCCGGGTCCTGCGCGGTCCACTCGACGGTGAACAGCGAGCGGGCCGCCTCGGTGCGACCGGCCGTGGTCCCGTCCGCGCCGACCGGGCGGAAGACGAGACCCTCGACGGTGGCCACGGGAGCGCCGGCGGCGTCGACCGCGTCGACCCGGACGCTCTCGCCGGACGGCCGGAGCCGGGCGCGCAGCAGTCCGGCACCGTCGGCGTGCACGGTGACGCCCGTGAACGCGAAGGGCAGGCGGGTTTCGCCGTCGGCGGCGGCCTCGGTGTCCTCGCCGGTGCTCAGGCCGTGCAGGACGGCGTCGAGCAGCGCGGGGTGCACGCCGAACCCGTCGGGTTCGCCGGTCAGTTCCGCCTCGACGAAGAGGTCGTCGCCCTGTCGCCAGACCTCGCGCAGGCCCCGGAAGGCCGGCCCGTACGTGTAGCCGGCGACGGCCAGCCGGTCGTAGAGGTCCTCGGTGGGCAGGCGGGTCGCCCCGGCCGGCGGCCAGCCGAACGCCTCGCCGGCCGTCCGGGCCGCGCCGACGAAGCCGGTGGCGTGGACGGTCCAGGCGTCCTCGGTCCCGGCGGCGGGCTCGCCCGGGTGGGAGTGGACGGTGACCGGGCGACGGCCGGTCCCGTCCTCGGCGCCGACGCTGACCTGCACGGCGACGCTGTCCGCGGCGCCGAGCCGGAGCGGCTGCCGGAGCACCAGCTCGTCGACGGCGGGGGCGCCGACCACGGCGCCCGCGGCGAGGGCGAGTTCGAGCAGCGCCGTGCCCGGCACCAGGACGGTGCCCAGGATCGTGTGGTCGGCCAGCCAGGGCTGTGCGCGCAGCGAGAGGCGGCCGGTGAGGACGGTGCCCTCGCCGCCGGCCAGCGGCACCGCCGCCCCGAGGAGCGGGTGATCGGCCGGGCCCAGTCCGAGGCTCGCCGGGTCGGTGCCCGCGCCGGTGGCGGCCTGCGGCCAGTAGCGCTGCCGCTGGAAGGCGTAGGTCGGCAGGTCGGACAGCGGGGCGCCGGCGCCGTCGAGGACGCCCGTCCAGTCGACCTCGGCGCCCCGGGTGAACACCGTCGCGACGCCGGTCAGCAGGGTGGTGACCTCGTCCCGGTCGCGGCGCAGGGTCGGGACGGCGAGCGCGTCCGGCGCGTTGGCGCCGACCAGGGCGGTCAGCACGCCGTCCGGGCCGACCTCCAGGAAGCGGGTGACGCCCTGCGCGGTCAGCGCGGTGACGGCGTCGGCGAAGCGGACCGGGCGGCGGACCTGGTCGACCCAGTACTCGGGGTCGGTCCAGCGCAGCGGTTCCCCGGGTTCGACGGTGGAGACCGCGGCGAGCTGCGGCGCGGCGAGATCGAGCCCGCGGACGACCGCGCGGAACGCGTCCAGCATCGGCTCCATGAGCCGGGAGTGAAAGGCGTGGCTCGTCCGCAGGCGGCCGGTCTTCCAGCCGCGTTCCGCGGCCGGACCGGTGATCCGGGCGATGTCCTCGGCGGCGCCGGAGAGCACGACCGCGTCCGGCCCGTTCACCGCGGCGACGTCGACGTCCGGGAACGCCGCGCGCACCTCGGCCTCGGACGCGCCGACCGCGAGCATCGCGCCACCCGGGGGCAGCGCCTGCATGAGCCGGCCCCGGGCCGCGACCAGCACCGCCGCGTCGGGCAGGGAGAGGACCCCCGCGGCGTGGGCGGCCGTGATCTCGCCGATCGAGTGACCGGCGACGACGTCGGGCGTCACGCCCCAGTGCCGGAGCAGGGCCAGCAGCGCCGTCTCGACCGCGAACAGGGCGGGCTGCGCGTACGCGGTCCGGTCGAGCGCGTCCGGGTCGGCGAAGACGACCAGCCGCAGCGGCTCGTCGAGCAGCGGGTCGAGGTGCGCGCAGACCTCGTCGAACGCGGTCGCGAAGACCGGGAAGGCCGCGTAGAGCTGTTCGCCCATGGCGAGGCGCTGCGCGCCCTGGCCGGTGAAGAGCAGGGCGAGCCTGCCGTCGCCCGCCTCACCCCGGGCCGCGGTCTCCCGCCGCTTGAGCGCGCGGAGCAGCTGGGCCCGATTGGGCGCCAGGTAGGCGGCCCGGTGGGTGAGTGCGGCCCGGCCCGCGGTGGTCCGGGCGAGGTCGAGGAGGTCGGTGTCCGGGCGGGAGTCGAGCCAGTCGCGGAGGCGTTCGGTCTGCGCGTCGAGGCCGGCCTCGGTGGCCGCGGAGACGACGACCGGCAGCACCGGCAGCGTGCTGCGGCCGCGCGGGCGTTCGTCCTGCTCGACGACGGCGGGCGGCTCCTCCAGGATGACGTGGGCGTTGGTGCCGCTGACGCCGAACGCGGACACGCCCGCCCGGCGGGGCTTCGGCCCGGCGGCCCAGGGCCGGGCCTCGGTCAGCAGCGCGACGGCGCCGGAGCTCCAGTCGGCCTGCGGGGTCGGCGCGTCGACGTGCAGCGTCCTGGGCAGCCGCCCGTGCCGCATGGCGAGGACCATCTTGATGATGCCGGCCGCACCGGCGGCGGACTGGGTGTGGCCGATGTTGGACTTCACCGAGCCGAGCCAGAGCGGCTCGCCGTCCCGCTCCTGGCCGTAGGTGGCCAGCAGCGCCTGGGCCTCGATCGGGTCGCCGAGTGTCGTCCCGGTGCCGTGCGCCTCGACGGCGTCGACGTCCTGCGGCGTCAGGCCGGCGTTCGCCAGGGCCTGGCGGATGACGCGCTGCTGGGACGGGCCGTTGGGGGCGGTGAGGCCGTTCGAGGCGCCGTCCTGGTTGACCGCACTGCCGCGCACGACGGCCAGCACCTCGCGCCCGGCGGCCCGCGCCGAGGACAGCCGCTCGACGAGCAGCATGCCGACGCCCTCGGCCCAGCCGGTGCCGTCGGCGGCGGCGGCGAAGGACTTGCACCGGCCGTCGGTGGCCAGCCCGCGCTGGCGGGAGAACTCGGTGAACGTGCCGGGGGTGGCCATGATCGTCACGCCGCCGACCAGTGCCATGCCGCACTCGCCCTGGCGGAGTGCCTGCGCGGCGAGGTGCAGGGCGACCAGCGAGGACGAGCAGGCGGTGTCGACGGAGACGGCCGGCCCTTCGAGGCCGAAGGTGTAGGCGATCCGCCCGGAGGCGACGCTGCCGGCGCTGCCGGTGCCGAGGTACCCGCTCAGGTCCTCGGCGCTCTCCTCCAGCAGGGAGACGTACCCCTGGTGGGTGGTGCCGACGAAGACGCCGACCTGTCGGCCGCGGAGCGCGAGCGGGTCGAGGCCGGCCCGTTCGAACGTCTCCCACGCGGTCTCCAGCAGCAGCCGCTGCTGGGGGTCCATCGCGAGGGCCTCGCGCGGGCTGATGCCGAACAGGCCCGGGTCGAAGCGGTCGGCGTCGCGGACGAAGCCGCCGTTGACGGTGTAGGAGGTGCCCGACCGGTCGGCCCGGTCGGCGTCGGGGTCGTAGAGGCCGTCGAGGTCCCACCCGCGGTCGGCCGGGAACGGGCCGATCGCGTCGGTCTCCGCCGCGACCAGGTCCCACAGCTCGTCGGGCGTGCCGACGCCGCCGGGGAAGCGGCAGGCCATCGCGGTGAGCACGATCGGGTCGTCGTCGGCGGGTACGGCCACCGGCGCGGCGACCGCCGGGGCGGCCTCGACGCCGGAGACCTCCTCGCGGAGGTACCGGGCGAGCGCCAGCGGCGTCGGGTAGTCGAACGCGAGGGTCGGGGAGAGGCGCAGCCCGGTCTCGGCGGCCAGCGCGTTGCGGAGCTCGACCGCGGTGAGCGAGTCGAAGCCCAGCTCGCGGAACGGGCGCTTGACCGCGATCGCGTCGGCGGACGGGTAGCCCAGGACGTGCGCGGCGTGGCCCCGGACCAGGTCCACCAGGGCGGCCTCGCGCTGCGCCGGGGGCAGGTCGGCCAGCCGGGAGCGCCAGCCGGTCTCGGCCACCGGCGCGTCGCCGGCCAGGCCGGAGACCTCCGGCAGGTCCTCCAGCAGGGGCCGGCGGCGGGCGGCGGCGAACGTCTCGACGAAGGACGCCCAGTCGACGTCGGCGACGGTGAGCAGCGGCGCGACTCCTGCGGCGGCCCGCCGCAGGACGTCGATCGCCAGGTCGGGGGCCATCGGGGCCAGTCCGCGCCGGCTCAGCGCGGCGCCGGTGTCGCCCTCGGTGGCCATGCCCGCCTCGGCCCACGGGCCCCAGGCGAGCGAGGTGGCGGCCAGGCCGCGGGCCCGGCGGCGCAGCGCCAGGGCGTCGAGGCCGGCGTTGGCGGCCGCGTAGGCGCCGCCCCAGCCGCTGCCCCAGGTGGCGGCGATCGAGGAGAACAGGACGAACGCGTCGAGCTCCGTGTCGCCGAGGAGTTCGTCGAGGTGCAGGGCCCCGGCGGTCTTCCCGGCGAGCACCGGGGCGAGCGCGGCCGCGTCGAGGTCGGCCAGGGGCGCGCCGTGCGCGATGCCCGCGGCGTGGACGACCGCGGTGAGCGGGGCCTGCGGGTCGGCGCCGGCGAGGTCGAGGAGGGCGGCGACCGCGGCGCGGTCGGCCAGGTCGGTGGCGACGAGGGTGACGCGCGCGCCGGTGGCGCGGATCTCGTCGGCCAGCTCGTGGGCACCGGGCGCGTCAGGCCCGCGCCGGCCGGCGAGGACGAGGTGGGCGGCGCCCTGGGCGGCGGCCCAGCGGGCCACCTGACCGCCGAGCGCGCCGGTGCCGCCGGTGACGAGGACGGTGCCGCGCGGCTGCCAGCCCTCGTCGGGCCCGGCCGCGGCGTGCGCGAGGCGGCGGACGAACAGGCCGGCCGGGCGGATCGCGATCTGGTCCTCGGCGTCGAGGCCGCCGGCGAGGACCGTGACGAGCCGGTCGGCGGCGCGCGGGTCGAGGGTGTCGGGGAGGTCCAGCAGGCCGCCCCAGCGGTCCGGGTACTCCAGGCCGACCACCCGGCCCAGCGCCCAGGTCTCGACCCGGGCGACACCGGTGACGCGGTCGTCGGGCCCGGTGGTGACCGCGCCGCGGGTGAGGATCCACAGGGGGGCGGTGACGGCGGCGTCCTCGACGGCCTGGGCGAGGGCGAGCGTGCCGGACAGCGCCGCGGGGACGCCGTCCTCGTCGGCCGTCTCCGAGGCGTCGCCCAGCGCGAGCAGCGAGACGACGCCGGTGACGCCGTCGAGCTCGCGCAGCCGGGCCGCGAGCGTGGCCCGGTCGGCGGCGGGGACGGTCACGACGGCGGCGCCGGCCCGGGTGAGGACCTCGTCGACGCCGTCGGCGGCATCGGTGGCGGCGGCATCGGTGGCGGCGGGCGCGACCAGGACCCAGGTGCCGGTGAGGGGCCGGGAGGTCGGGTCGGGCAGCGCCGTCCAGGTCTCCCGGTAGCACCAGCCGTCGGCCACGTCCCGCTGCTGCTTGCGGCGGCGCCAGGAGGAGAGCGCCGGGACGAGCGCGCCGAGTGTCTCCCGGTGGGCCTCGGCGTCGATGCGCAGCTCGTTGGCGACGACGCTGAGGTCGGCGGAGTCGATCGCGGCCCAGAAGCCGGCGTCCGCGTCCGTCGCTGCGACGGCCTCGCGGGGGGTCGGACGGAGCCAGTACCGCTGGTGGGAGAAGGGGTAGGTGGGCAGGTCGGTCGGGCGGGCGCCGGTGCCGTCGAAGAGGACCCGCCAGGTGACGGGCTGCCCGTGGACGAACAATTCGGCGACGGCGGTGAGCAGCGTGGTGGCCTCGTCGCGGTCGCGGCGCAGGGCGGCG
>NZ_JAQYWZ010000559.1:0-327 GCF_036290945.1 Streptomyces sp. BE303 | reverse complement strand
CGCGGACGAGCCGTCGACCGAGGTCAACTGGTCGGCGGGCGCCGTCGAGTTGCTGACGGAGTCGCGGCCCTGGAGCGCCGGGGACCGGCCTCGTCGGGCGGGTGTGTCGGCGTTCGGCGTCAGCGGTACGAACGCGCACGAGATCGTGGATGATCCCCCGGCCGTCGAGTCCGCCGCCGTCGTGGCTGCGGTGCAACTTCCCTTGGTGCCGGTGCTGTTGTCCGGTACGGACGAGGCGGCGCTCCGTGCCCAGGCACAGCAGGTGCGACTTGTGGCCGATCGGGATCTCCACACGCTCGCCGCAGCGGCAGCCCGCCGTGCCGCGCT
>NZ_JAQYWZ010000558.1:0-402 GCF_036290945.1 Streptomyces sp. BE303 | reverse complement strand
GCCTTCGACCAGGTGGCGTTGCACCTGGATGCCGATCTGGACCAGCCGCTGGCGGAGGTGCTGGCGGACGAGGAGCTGATCCACCGGACCGGGTACGCGCAGCCGGCGTTGTTCGCGGGGGAGGTGGCGTTGCATGCGCTGCTGTCGCACTGGGGTGTGCGGGCGGACGTGCTGGTGGTGCACTCGATCTGTGAGGTTGCCGCCGCGCATGTGGCCGGGGTGCTGTCGCTCGGCGATGCGGCGGCGTTGGTCGTGGCCCGGGGCCGACTGATGCAGGCCCTTCCCGCCGGTGGGGCGATGCTCGCGGTGGGGGCAGCCCTGGCGGAGGTACTGCACCCGTAACCACACCAGTACGACGAATTGTTGAACGTAGCAGGCGACGAGGTGGTCTCGGGCGTGGAG
>NZ_JAQYWZ010000557.1:0-287 GCF_036290945.1 Streptomyces sp. BE303 | reverse complement strand
CCCCCCGCGCACCCGTCGTCCAGGAGCGCGCGCCCCCCGAGACCGACCGGGCCCGCGACCCGGGGGCCCTGCTCGCCGCGCTGCCGCTCGGGGACGTCCCGCGGGGGCACGCCCGCCTGCGCCCACGCGGCCCTCATCAACCGCCGCGGCGACGCAACGTACGCGGCCGACACCCCGAACGACGCACCGGGCTGCGTCACCCCGGTAACCCCCCCCACCTTTACTGAGCCGCCGCCGACGTCCTGCGGGTTCAACCCCGCCAGCGCCAACGCCTCACGCGGCGAGAT
>NZ_JAQYWZ010000556.1:0-356 GCF_036290945.1 Streptomyces sp. BE303 | reverse complement strand
GGTCGGCCCGGTGGGCCAGCACGGCGGTAGCGGAGCCGGGCGGGGCGGGGCTCTCGCCGGGCGCGGCCCCGTAGGGGCCGACGCCCTCCCCGTCCGGCTGGCGTAGCCCGGCGGGCGCCCCGTCGGCCGCAGCGGCGGCGACGAGCACCCCGGCCTCCTACAGCAGCAAGAGCCCGGTGTCGGCGGGCAAGCGCCCGAAGCCCGACCCCTCCCCCACTCCGAGCTGGGCGGGGCGGCGGCGCGTGGCCGCGTCCTGGACCTGGAAGTCCATGACGGCAGGGTGGCCGCGGGCGTGGACGCCGGCGAGCCGCTGCCCGGCGCCGACCACGATCTGCAGCTCTCCCGGGTCTTCGCCG
>NZ_JAQYWZ010000555.1:0-1960 GCF_036290945.1 Streptomyces sp. BE303 | reverse complement strand
CAGCAAGTGCCGTCACCAGGAATGGCCCCCCTTCTCCCGAAGTTACGGGGGCATTTTGCCGAGTTCCTTAACCATAGTTCACCCGAACGCCTCGGTATTCTCTACCTGACCACCTGAGTCGGTTTGGGGTACGGGCCGCCATGAAACTCGCTAGAGGCTTTTCTCGACAGCATAGGATCATCCACTTCACCACAATCGGCTCGGCATCAGGTCTCAGCCTCAATGAGTGACGGATTTGCCTATCACTCGGCCTACACCCTTACCCCGGGACAACCACCGCCCGGGCTGGACTACCTTCCTGCGTCACCCCATCGCTCACCTAATACAGACTTGGTTCAGCGGCTCCACCACGTCCCTTTGTCCGAAGACTCCGGGCCGGCTTCACGGCTTTAGCATCACCTGGTTCAGCGTTGGCGCTTCAAAGCGGGTACGGGAATATCAACCCGTTGTCCATCGACTACGCCTGTCGGCCTCGCCTTAGGTCCCGACTTACCCTGGGCAGATCAGCTTGACCCAGGAACCCTTGGTCAATCGGCGCAAGAGTTTCTCACTCTTGTATCGCTACTCATGCCTGCATTCTCACTCGTGTACCGTCCACGACTGGTTTCCACCGCCGCTTCACCCGGCACACGACGCTCCCCTACCCATCACAGCAGGCGTTGGCCCTATATGCTGCAATGACACGACTTCGGTGATGTGCTTGAGCCCCGCTACATTGTCGGCGCGGAATCACTTGACCAGTGAGCTATTACGCACTCTTTCAAGGGTGGCTGCTTCTAAGCCAACCTCCTGGTTGTCTCTGCGACTCCACATCCTTTCCCACTTAGCACACGCTTAGGGACCTTAGTCGGTGTTCTGGGCTGTTTCCCTCTCGACCATGGAGCTTATCCCCCACAGTCTCACTGCCACGCTCTCACTTACCGGCATTCGGAGTTTGGCTAAGGTCAGTAACCCGGTGAGGCCCATCGCCTATCCAGTGCTCTACCTCCGGCAAGAAACACGTGACGCTGCACCTAAATGCATTTCGGGGAGAACCAGCTATCACGGAGTTTGATTGGCCTTTCACCCCTAACCACAGGTCATCCCCCAGGTTTTCAACCCTGGTGGGTTCGGTCCTCCACGAAGTCTTACCTCCGCTTCAACCTGCCCATGGCTAGATCACTCCGCTTCGGGTCTTGGGCATGCAACTCAAACGCCCTATTCGGACTCGCTTTCGCTACGGCTACCCCACACGGGTTAACCTCGCTACACACCGCAAACTCGCAGGCTCATTCTTCAAAAGGCACGCAGTCACGGCCCACCAGTAAACTGATGAACGACGCTCCCACGGCTTGTAGGCACACGGTTTCAGGTACTATTTCACTCCGCTCCCGCGGTACTTTTCACCATTCCCTCACGGTACTATCCGCTATCGGTCACCAGGGAATATTTAGGCTTAGCGGGTGGTCCCGCCAGATTCACACGGGATTTCTCGGGCCCCGTGCTACTTGGGAGTTTCTCAAACGAGCCGTACAGATTTCGTCTACGGGGGTCTTACCCTCTACGCCGGACCTTTCGCATGTCCTTCGACTATCCATACGGTTTCTGACTCGCCGACCGGCCGGCAGACCGGTCAAGAAAAATCCCACGACCCCGTATCGGCAACCCCTGCCGGGTCTCACACCAATACGGTTTAGCCTCATCCGGTTTCGCTCGCCACTACTCCCGGAATCACGGTTGTTTTCTCTTCCTGCGGGTACTGAGATGTTTCACTTCCCCGCGTTCCCTCCACATACCCTATGTGTTCAGGTATGGGTGACAGCCCATGACGACTGCCGGGTTTCCCCATTCGGAAACCCCCGGATCAAAGCCTGGTTGACGGCTCCCCGGGGACTATCGTGGCCTCCCACGTCCTTCATCGGTTCCTGGTGCCAAGGCATCCACCGTGCGCCCTTAAAAACTTGGCCACAGATGCTCGCGT
>NZ_JAQYWZ010000554.1:0-223 GCF_036290945.1 Streptomyces sp. BE303 | reverse complement strand
CGTGCCGCGCTCGCTCACCGGGCGGTGGTGCTCGCCGGTGACACCGACGAGCTGATGACCGGGCTGGATGCGGTGGTGTCCGGTGCGGGCGGTCTGATCGGCACCGCACGGGCGGGCCGGGTGGCGTTCCTGTTCACGGGCCAGGGTGCGCAGCGTGCGTCGATGGGCCGGGGGTTGTACGAGGCGTTCCCGGTTTTCGCGGATGCCTTCGACCAGGTGGCGT
>NZ_JAQYWZ010000553.1:0-313 GCF_036290945.1 Streptomyces sp. BE303 | reverse complement strand
TGTGGTGTGGGTTTGGTTTTGGCGGGGGGGGGTGTTGGGGGGGGCGGGGGGGGGGACCCGGGTTTTTGGGGTGGGGGGGGGGGGGGGGGGGGGGGGTCCCCCGGGGGGGGGGGGGGTTTGGGGGGGGGGGGGGGGGGCTCGCTTGGTTTTTGGGGGGGGGGGGGGGGGGGGGTGGCTGTGGCCCGGGGGGGGGGGGGGGTTGGGGGGGGGGGGGGGGGGTGTCCTCGATCCGCAGGCTCGTGACCACGCCGACGACGACGGTCGCGAGGGCGAGGGCGAGGAGGACGGCGAAGGCGGTGGCGACGAGGTAGTC
>NZ_JAQYWZ010000552.1:0-308 GCF_036290945.1 Streptomyces sp. BE303 | reverse complement strand
GCTGCTGGCACAAGCGGCGTCCGACCCCTTGGTCGCCGGGGTCGTCGGGTGGACCGACCTCACCGCCGCCGACGTGGCGGAGCGGCTGGCCCGCCTGCGTGAGCTGCCGGGCGGTGAGTACCTGGTGGGCGTGCGCCACCCGGTCCAGGGCGAACCCGACCCCCACTGGCTGCTCCGTCCGGAGGTCCTGCGGGGGCGGGCCGCGGTCGCCGACGCGGGCCTGGTCTACGACCTGCTCGTGCTGCCGCACCAGTTGCCCGCGGCCACCGCCGCGGCCCGCCGCCTGCCCGGCCTCGCGTTCGTGCTCG
>NZ_JAQYWZ010000551.1:0-496 GCF_036290945.1 Streptomyces sp. BE303 | reverse complement strand
TTCTCGGTGCCGTTCTTGTGGACGGTGGTTCCGGTTTGGGGGAAGTCGATCCAGCCGTTGCCGGCGGCGCGGTCGCCGACCCACTTGGTGTTGACGCCGTTGACGTCGGCGCGGTCGGCGGTGACGACGCCGAGGTCCTTGGTGGGGCCGTGGTAGACGTCGAGGCCGGTGTCGGGGAAGTCGATCCAGCCGGAGTCGGGGGTCCGTCCCTTGACCGATCCGGTCCTCACGTCCTGCACGTCGGCGGTCTCGGCGGTGACGGTGCCGAGGTTCTGGGTGCCGTCCTTGTGGACGGTGGTTCCGGCCTGGGGGAAGTCGATCCAGCCGTTTCCGGCGGCGCGGTCGCCGACCCATGTGGTGTTGACGCCGTTGACGTCGGCGCGGTCGGCGGTGACGACGCCGAGGTCCTTGTGGGGGCCGTGGTAGACGTCGATGCCGGTGTCGGGGAAGTCGATCCAGCCGGAGTCGGGGGTCCGTCCCTTGACCGACCCGGTCC
>NZ_JAQYWZ010000550.1:0-411 GCF_036290945.1 Streptomyces sp. BE303 | reverse complement strand
CCGGGCCACGACCAACGCCGCCGCATCGCCGAGCGACAGCACCCCGGCCACGTGCGCGGCAGCGATCTCACCGATCGAATGACCGACCAGGACATCCGGCCGCACACCCCAGTGCGACAGCAGCGCATGCAACGCCACCTCCACCGCGCCCAACGCCGGCAGCGCGGACCCGGTCCGGTGGATCAGCTCCCCGTCCGCCAGCACCTCCGCCAGCGGCTGGTCCAGCTCGGCATCCAGGTGCAACGCCACCTGGTCGAAGGCGTCCGCGAACACCGGGAACGCCTCGTACAAGCCCCGGCCCATCGACGCTCGCTGCGCACCCTGCCCCGTGAACAGGAACGCGACCCGACCTGATCCCGCAACACCCGTCAGACCCCCCGACCCGGTAGCTACCGCGCCCCGCCGGGGCGG
>NZ_JAQYWZ010000549.1:0-226 GCF_036290945.1 Streptomyces sp. BE303 | reverse complement strand
TTCTCGGTGCCGTTCTTGTGGACGGTGGTTCCGGTTTGGGGGAAGTCGATCCAGCCGTTGCCGGCGGCGCGGTCGCCGACCCACTTGGTGTTGACGCCGTTGACGTCGGCGCGGTCGGCGGTGACGACGCCGAGGTCCTTGTGGGGGCCGTGGTAGACGTCGATGCCGGTGTCGGGGAAGTCGATCCAGCCGGAGTCGGGGGTCCGTCCCTTGACCGACCCGGTCC
>NZ_JAQYWZ010000548.1:0-473 GCF_036290945.1 Streptomyces sp. BE303 | reverse complement strand
GAGGAGGTGACCAGCACCGCGGCGGCCTCGCTCGCCTTCGCGATCTGGGTCAGCGCGTCCACCTTCGGGACGACCAGCTGGTCGGTGAACTCGGCGCCGTCGGCCACGTAGACCTTCGCCGCGCCGTACTCGGCCGCCTTCCCGGCGATCGCGGCGGCGGCCGGACCGGCCCCGAGGACGACGGCCGACGGCTCGCCGATCCGGCGGGCCAGGGTCAGCAGTTCGAGGGCCGGCTTGCGGACCACACCGTCGGCGTGGTCCACGAGAACCAGGATCTCAGCCATGATTCGTTGCTCCTGATCGATCGTTTGGGTGCGCGAACGGGTGGGACTAGATGAACTTCTGGTCGGCGAGGAAGCCCGCGAGCGCCTTGCCGCCCTCGCCCTCGTCCTTGACGACCGTGCCCGCGGTACGCGCCGGACGCGCCGCCACCGACTCCACCGCCGTCCACGAACCCGCCAGACCGACCTCGT
>NZ_JAQYWZ010000547.1:0-374 GCF_036290945.1 Streptomyces sp. BE303 | reverse complement strand
GGTGCTGTTGTCCGGTACGGACGAGGCGTCCCTGCGTGCTCAGGCTCAACAGCTGATCGACAGCGCCGAGGTGGGCGCTGCTCACCCGGTGGCACTCGGCGCGGCGTCGATCCGCCGTGCCGCGCTCGCTCACCGGGCGGAGGTGCTGGCGGACGAGGAGCTGATCCACCGCACCGGGTACGCGCTGCCGGCGTTGTTCGCCGTCGAGGTGGCGTTGCTCGCGCTGCTGTCGCTCTGGGGTGTGCGGGCGGACGTGCTGGTCGGTCATTCGATCGGTGAGATCGCTGCCGCGCACGTGGCCGGGGTGCTGTCGCTCGGTGATGCGGCGGCGTTGGTCGTGGCCCGGGGCCGACTGATGCAGGCCCTTCCCGCCG
>NZ_JAQYWZ010000546.1:0-345 GCF_036290945.1 Streptomyces sp. BE303 | reverse complement strand
TGGGCGTGTTCGTCGGCGCCTCGATCATGGGGTACGGCACCGGGGCTGCGGAGAGCCGGGAGGGCCACGAAGGCCAGCTGCTGACGGGTACGGCTTCGTCGGTGAGGTCGGGGCGGATCTCGTACACGTACGGCCTGGAGGGGCCTGCGGTGACGGTGGACACGGCCGGTTCGAAGTCGTTGGTGGCCCAGCCTCTGGCCGCGCATGCGCTGCGTTCGGGTGAGTGCTCGTTGGCGCTGGTCGGTGGTGTGACGGTCATGCCGACGCAGGATGTGTTCGTGTAGTTCTCGCGTCATCGGGTTCTGGAGCAGGACTGACTGTGCAAGTCTTTCGGTGCGGGTGCGG
>NZ_JAQYWZ010000545.1:0-14819 GCF_036290945.1 Streptomyces sp. BE303 | reverse complement strand
TCCGATAAGTCGCTCGGATACGCCCGTCTGTCCATGCGCCGCAGAACATCACCCGAACCCCGACTGGCACGCCAGTACGGCCGACGTTCACACGAACGAGCGATCATGAACCGAGAGAAAGCGGACTTAACGTCCACTCAGCTTGAGGCGGCGCGTGCACGTTCGGCGCCCAGGTACGTGCCAGCGCCTGATCGACCTGAGCGGTCATCTCCTCGCGTGCCACGAACCAGCCGGTCACCGCGCACGTCACCACGGCCAGTGACACGGCCGCAGCCACGGATACCGCCAGTCGGCTACGCAGAGCCGTCCCACGGAGCCACGTGTCCCGCAGTCGAGACGTCCCCACCGCTTCACCGACCGGCTTCCCGTCCACCGCTGACCGTTCCACCTAACTGATCGTCTCAGATTGAATTTGCTTGCAGGGCTTGGAAGTTGGTGTCGGTGGCGGGCAGGGTCGCGCGGGTGTCGGATGATCTTGTGCTTGATGACCTGTGGAAACGGGTGGCCCGTCACCCCCGCTTCGGCTCGATCGGTGACGGTCGTCACCGACCGTCGGACGCTCTTCGGCCGGATGATCACGACAAAGGTCGGGCCTGGAGATGAGAAATATCTGAACAACCGCCTGCGGTATGCCTGAGAACCTGCTGCCCCTCCGAGAGTGACACCCGAAGCGTCCTTCCGGCCCGGCCCCTGCGCTGCTCCGCCTGCCCCCGGCCGCCCCGCAGTCCGTCAGAGCCGGCTGATGAAGCTGACCGCGCCGAGGACGACGAACAGAACCAGCACGAGCACCACGAGGATCACGGCCGTGCAGCCCACCGTCGGGATCACGGCGGACGAGCTGCCTGCCTCGGTCTCCCGGCCGTCGGAAGGAGCGAAGCCCCAGGAAAGCGGACGGCCCGCGGCGTCCGAAGCCGACTCACGGACCTCGGTCAGACGTGTTCGAGCGATGTCGGTGGCTGCCACGTCCTCGGGACCTCGCCACGCCAGAGCGGTCATCCGGGCGACGGGGTGGGGGTACCGAGCCTCGAACGCCGCCGTCTCATCAGGGTCCCGGTCAGCCTGCAGATACGTCCAGCGCCCGGCCTGGGCAGCATCGCCGTACAGTCGGTAGACCTCACCCAGGCGGCACCGCACCTGAAGGTCGGTGGGACAGGAGGACACCAGGCCGCGCAACCGCTGGCGAGCCATGGGTACGCGGCCCGCACGGAGGTCCGCTTCTGCGTTGGCAAGTGTCTTCTCGACGGTCACCAGCAGATGATCACCGAGCGAGGGGCGCAGGCTCAACGGCTTTACCGACCAGCAGGCGAGGGCGCCCGCCACGTCGGCCGGCAGCCTGGGCGGGGTCGTCTGCCCTCGTCGGGCAGAAAGATTCCCAGGAATATGAGCTGTTCGGCGGGGCAGCCGGTCCTCCGACACTGACTACGGAGGTCGACTCATGGTTCCGCTTCTCATCGTCCTGCTGCTGGCTCTGCTCCTGTTCGGGGCGGGGTTCGCGGTGAAGATCCTCTGGTGGGTGGCCGTCGTCGTCCTGGTGCTCTGGCTGGTCGGGTTCGTCGCCCGTGGCACGCACTCCTCCGGCCGCCGTCACCGCTGGTACCGCTGGTGACCGGTAGGAACATCCGCATCCGAGGGAGGGGGTGGGACCCGACGCGCGAGCGTCGGGTCCCACCCCCTCCCTCGGATGTGACCCCTGCGTCGCCGGCCGGACGACCGGACTCGGGTGCGGTCGCAGGTCGGAAGGGTTTGGGCGGGTAGCGCCGGACCCGCCTGAATCCGCCGGAGACGCGTGCGAGCGTCACCTTCCCCAGCCAGTACGACCCGGCCGGCACCCAGTTGCTCAGGTTCCCCACGGGCACCCTCGGTGCGCAGTCCTTCCCGACCACGCTGATCGTCGACCGGCAGGGCCGACTGGCGGCCCGTGCTCTCGGCGGCCAGATCGACGACGTCCTCGAATCGATGCTCCAGCCGGTCCTGGCGGAGCAGCAGAGCTGAGCAGGGGAGCGTTGCAAGGCAGGTGCTGATCGTCGCCGCGTCCCGGCGAGGCCGGAACCGGGCCGGATCGGCGTGTGCCTCCGCAGCCTGGTCGGTCGGTGTCGAGGCGTCGTGGTGGCCCTGATGTGCGGGGTGGCGGCCGGGCAGGCTAGTTTGCTCGGGTGAGTCTCCTTGAAGATGTGGCCGAGCGCGACGGCTGGCGATGCTGGGTGTGCGACGAACCGGTCGACCCCGGCGAGTCGGTGAACGACCCGCGAGGGCCCAGTGTCGACAGCCGTACCGCCGACCGGAAGGCCAAGGTCGCCGAGCGGCTTGCGCATCGCGGGTGCAACACCCGCAAGGGCGCGGTCAAGGTGGTCATCGCCTGGCCGGACCGCCTGTACGTGGTCGAGCCGGCGCCCCTGATCACCGTGGCCGGGAGGCTGGAGCGCAAGGGGGGCCGCGAGATGGTGGGCCGTTGCCCGACCAGGCAGGACGCCCAGGAGGCGGCGGACTGGTTGGTGGACCGGTTCTCCCGACTGGTACCGGGGCTGCCGGTGACCGCAGACATCGAAACGGGTGGCGGCCAGTTCCTCGTCATCCTGGCCACCGGCCGCCGCTGACCGGGGGCAACCAGCGCACAACCGCGGCCCGCAAGGGCCGGGAAGCGACCCTCGGCCGGGAAGGCCGGCCACTCCACCCTGCGGGACTTCGGCACGGACGCGAAGCGGTGGGGGAGGGCGGCCGGTCGGGTTCCGGGGTTGCCGCTCGCAGCGGGCGGACGGTTTCTCTCCCGCCTGCCGGGGCCACGCGGACAAGGCCGCCCCGGCCAGGCCGGAGAGGGCTGACCGCCGCCGTTGGAGTTCTGGAACGCGCACATCTGGCCGTGCAGACAGTTGCCCTCCGTAGGGAGCGGGCATGGCGGAGATCTCCGGCATTCACACCCGGCTCTCCAGGGCGTTGCGCGACCGTGCGGAAGCCGGGCGCCGGACTGACCTCACCGGCAATCAGGGATCAAGCCCGACCTGGGCCTCGGGGTCCTCGGTGCGCCGCTGTCAGTGACGGGTGACCGACGAGATCCGGGTGAGGGCGGCCGTCTCCTGCGCCGGGTTGGTACGGAGCCAGCCGGCCTGGTGCTTTCGGACGGCCTCGGCGACGCAGGCGCGGACGGGTCCGTTGCCCGGCCGGTCGCGGACGGGCCGCTCGAAATCGAGGTGTTCGAGTTTCACCGACACGACCGCCCTCAGACCCGCGCCGAGCTCAGAGATCCGGGCACGGAGTCGGCGCGGTGGGGGCTCGGCTCAGCCTTGCCGGGGTCGCAGCCAGGGGGGCGGCTGCGCCGAGTAGCGGGCGTGTCCGGCGTCGAAGCCGGACAGGTGGTAGACCGCGCCCTCGTACTCCATCTCCGGGGGCGGGGGGTCGAGGACCGGCGTGGCCCAGCGCGGCCGTCCGTCGATCTCGACCCGCGTCTCCAGCCTCGGGCTGCCCCAGAACCGCGTGAACTCCTCGGCCGCATGGGCGTTCCAGCCGCCGCCGAGCTTCGCCAGCAGGGCCGGGCTGTAGATACCCCGGACCCGCAGGTCTTCCAGGAACCGGCGCTGGACGACGACCGCGATGTAGCGGCGGTGGTTACCCCGGTGACGGCCGACGACGGTCACGCCCGGGTCCCACGGGTCCCAGCGCGGCGGCGCGACCCAGACCTTGGCGCCAGGGGCGAAGTGCCGCAGGCCGGAGTGGAGTTCGCCGCCGCCGGTGCCGTGGGCGGTCACCTGCGCCACGTTGCCCACCACGCAGAGGCCCAGAGGGGCGAGCCCCGTCTCGTCGTTCGTCATGATCACCATGGTGTCTGTGCAGTTCCGTTTCCGCACCGGGATTCGGGGCGGGTGCGCGGGCGCCGTCGGGCCGGCAATCCTCGCGGGAGAGGCTCCGGCCGGGCGGCTCCGGTCGTGGCCGGGGTGTCGGGCGCCGTCAGGGATGGAGAGCTGACGACACGGCAGACGGCCGGCTCGCCCGCGATGCCCCTCATCTCGACGGCGCTCCGGCCGTGAGGGCAGCGCACCGGTTCAGCCGGGCGGTGTCCTGGGCAGGACGGTGAGCAGGTCGCCGGGCCGGCAGTCGAGTGCATCGCACAGCGCTGTGAGCGTGCTGAACCGGATCGCGCGTGCCCGGCCGTTCTTGAGGACGGAGAGGTTGGCAAGCGTGAGGCCGACCCGGTCCGCCAATTCGGTCAGCGTGAGGCCGCATTCCTCCAACAGCCTGTCGAGGTGCACCTCGACGCGGTGCTCTTCCTCCGGTGGCATCAGATCACCGTCTCCAGCTCGGCCCGCATCCCGGCGCCACGGCTGACGACCTCGGCGGACGCGAGGAGCCCGAACCCGGCCAGCGTCCACGCGGCCGGGAACTCCCAGACCGTGACGCCCGCCGTGTCGCTCACGCTGAGGGCGAGATCCAGTGCCGCGACGCTCTCCGTCACCCCGGCCAGAGTCCCGCCGACGATGACGAAGACGGCGAGCAGCCGCAACCGCCGCACCGCCTGGGCGGTGAACGGATCACCGCGACGGGCCCGCCGCACGACGAGCAGCAGCATGACCAGCATGCCGAGGGCGACCAGCAGGCTGGGCAGCGCGGTGAGTACCGCCGCGACGAGCTGGTGGGCGCTGGGATCGCCGATCTCCACCTCGATGACGGAGTCCGGGGTGATGCTGACGCCCCCGGTCGTCCTGCCGGGGATCACGGTGCTCCCCTCCAGCGCGCCGGCCGGTATCCAGGCTGTCACGGGCAGGTCGCCCAGCAGCGCACGGCCCACGGGTACCGCGATCGCCAGGCCCGTTGCGACCAGACCGAGCGTGAGCACGCCCTGAAGTTCGCCGAGCCAGTCGGGCCTCCGCAGTTTGCCCAGCAAGGACATCCCAACTCCCCCTTATCGATTACCGATATGCTGATAATCGATAAACAGGGCTTCTTTGTCAACCCGCCGCCCGTCGTCCGCCGTAGCCCGGTCGGCCTCGCCCCTGCTCCATGCCGATTCAAGCCCGGCACGCTCGGGCCGTCGGGAGCCCGCAAGGCATGCCGGGAGTTCGGGAGCCGGCCGGGCCCGATCGTCGACCGACGGTGTGTCGTGTCAGCGGAGCTCGACCGTCGGCCCGGAGGGTGCGACGGGGCGCAGGCCCCCTGACCTGGCACTTCAGGATTCCCTCAAGGTTCCTCCCAAGGGCGATCAGGAACGGTGGGTCCTGTTGCCCGGTCGGTCGGGCAACAGGGTTCACTCGACCACTCTTGAGGAGTCGATCATGCAGATCCGTCGTGCATTCGCCGGTGCCGCCATCGGAGCCGCTCTCGTTCTCGGTGCGGTGCCCGCCGCTCAGGCCCAGACGTCCAGTCCGGGCGCGAGCCTCGCTGCCGCCAGGTGCGCCTCCAACTGGAGCGACATCAACACCTTCAGCGTCACCTGCTCGGGTGCGGCCGGCACGAAGTTCTACGCCGTCGCCGAGTGCGGGAACGGCAGCATCGTCTTCGGTGCGAAGAAGTACGCGAACGGTTCCACCTCGTACGCCTACTGCGCGGGCAAGGGCGGGTTCACGGGCTACGGCTGGTGGGTGGTCTGACGGGTAGGTCGTACAGGGCCCGGCGGACACCGCTGCGCCGAGGCCTGCGACAGGGTCACCCTTCCTGATCACGTGCTCCACCCGGGGCGGGACGCCGGCTGACTTCCCAGGGCGCGTCCCGCCCCCACCTTCCTGCCGGCCGGTTGTCGGCCCGTAGCGTCGATGGTGCGCCCGCCGGGTTCCTGCCGCAGTCCCCGGCGACCGGGCCGTCCTGCTGACTCCTGGTCCGCCTGGGCGGCCTTCGGGGGTTGTGCCGGTCGGGGACTCTGCGGTTCCGTCGTGGGGCCGGCGCCGACGCTTCCGGTGCAGGAGCCTCGAATGTCACAACGGCCTGGTTGGATTCCTGCATGACGGATTGGTCGCAACTCAGCCATGCCTACGGCTCTGCGGAAGACATACCCGCCCTGCTGAACGAGATCGAAGCAGATCCGAACGCCGAGCGCTGGAACGACCTCTGGTCGGCCCTCTGCCATCAGGGCAGCGTCTACTCGGCCAGCTTCGCGGCGCTTCCCCGGCTGACGACAATCGCCGTGGGTGCCGACCCGCAGGAGCAGCTGAACGCACTGCACCTCGCAGCCGCGATCGTGGCGGGGACGGATCAGCTGAACGGGGCCGACGACGTCCGTGTGAAGTATGCGCAGGAGATCGCAACCCTCCTACGAATGGCGAACGAGCACCTTCGGACGTCTCCCGACCGGACCGACTACATCTACCTGCTCGAAGCCGTTCTGGCATTCGAAGGTGTCCCGGTCTGGGGTGAGGAGCTTGCGTGGGGACTCGTGAACGGGGAGTACCAGATCTCCTGTCCCGACTGCGAAACCAGCCTGTTCATCGCCATCGGTGACTACGGCTACTTCTCCACGAGCGGCGACTACGCCCTGAACGACCATGTGGAGAAGGCCCCTTTGCGACCCGTGGGCCCTGGCGACCCGGAAGATTTCAAGTCCAGTGAGACGGTCGTGAGGTTATGAGGTTTGTGGTGCGGGTTCCCTGCGCTTGGCGGGGTCGTTGATCCACGCGGTCTTCGGGATCTCGGGTGGTCTGGGGCGGTGACCGAAGCGTTCGGGGTGGCGCGTGTAGGCCTCGGTGAGGGTGACGGCCCGCTGGTCGCGGATCTCCTCCGCGGTGCCGAAGTGGACGCTGGCGGGCGTGTGCAGTGCGATACCCGAGTGCCGGTGCTCGTGGTTGTAGTACGAGATGAAGGCGTCGAACCATTCGCGGGCCTGGGTCAGGGAGTCGAACCGCTCGGGGTAGTCGGCAATGCCGCGTAGTTAAGCCCTGGACACGCCCGTCAAATCGTCGGCTGGCGCATCCATGCCGATCCACTCCGGCGCCAATTCGTAGGTATTGCGGGCGATTTTGTGCAGGATGCCTTCTTTGGTCCAGTCGTTGAGTTGTGTCCACAGGCTTCTGATGTTCGAGCAGGAGATTCCCTGGGCGATCTCACGGGACTGCCAGGTCCGGTATGGATCGGTGCGTAGGAGTCGCAGCAGGAGTGCGCGGCGGCTGGGAGCGCGCGGAGTCGGCGCGGGTGGCATGGCGGTCTGGTGGACGATGATGGCAAGGTGTGTGATGTTCCGGCTGGTCGCGGGCCTGGGATCGGAGGGGACTCCTGGGTAGCGCGTCATCGGGGACTTCACCTTGCGGGCGCTCACTCGCGAGCGTCGCGGTGGCAGGAGCGCGGCGAGCACCGCATCGCTGATCGCCCCCCGGCTCGTGGTGTCGCCGACCGGAGGGCGGACGCCGCGAGCGGTGGTGACCTGGTCGCGGGCCGCTTCGAGGGCCACGGTGAAGCTGGCGCGGTCGGGATCGGTACCCGGGGCGGACTCGATCGCCTCGACCATGGCCCTGCGCAGGATCTGGTAGAGCGACAGGAGTGCCCACAGTTCCTGTTCGAGCCCGGACGGGTCGCACGAGCGCAGGACACGCCTGGTGAGCAGGGTGTGGCGGAGCGCGTAGAACGCGGATTCGACCTCCCAGCGTTCGTGATAGAGGCGCACGAGCGCCTCGGCGGGATCGCTGCGGTGGTCGAGCAGTGTGGTGGCCAGCCGGTAGCGGTCACCCACGCGCTGTCCGTCGCGGGTGGTCACCGTGATGTCGGCCTCGATGATGCGGACCTTGAGCTGACCGAGACGAGTGAGGTAGGAGCCGTCGGGCAGGACGGCCAGCACGGCGGGGCATCGCAGGGAACGCAGGCGGACCAGGAACTTGGCGCCGGTATCGGCGACGGCGCCGAGGAAGTCTTGTCCGTCGAAGCCGCGGTCGGCCAGCAGCAGCATCGACGGTGACAGCAGAGGCAGTAGCTTGAGGGCGTACGCCTGTTCTCCAGTGCTGGTGGGCCCGAAGACCGCGCCGAGCAGCCCGCGGGTTCCCGTCTCGCACAGGGCCATCAGCTGCAGGGCCGGGTATCCGGCGATGCCCCAGCGGTGCCGGGCCTTGCCCAGCAGTGCCCGGACGCGCGGCTGGTCAGGGGCCTTGAGCGAACTGCAGCCGTCGAAGGCGACGGTGCGCCAGGACCGGTAGCACGTGCCGGGGGTTCGGGGCTGGGCCAGCGAGCCGGCCAGAACCTCGAACAAGGCTTTCATCGGGGCCGGCCCCAAGCGGCGGCGCAGGTCCCGAAGTGCCTTCTCCGAGGGACGGTGCGGAGTGAGCTGGTGCAGACCTGCGGTCAGCTTGTCCCACACCCGTGCGTTGCCCAGAGTCGGGAACAGCGCCAGGGCCAGGAGGAAGTACACGCCGACCCGGGACGGCAGTTGCCGCAGACGCCGTTGGGTCGTCAGCGTCTCGTCCAAGATAGCGTCGACGAGTTCGAAGGGCACCTGTTGGGTCAGCTCGCCGAGGTGGCCGGGCGCGAAGAGCCCGGAGGCGAGCGTGATGGTTCGGGTGAGCGTGGTGGTGGCACACTTGCTGGGCAACGGGACCTCTCCGGGCAGGAAGACCTTGGTCGGCTTCTCTGCTCTATCGGAGGTCCCGTTGTCTTGTCCGATAGATCGTCAAAGTCCACCCATTGCTCGCCGTTTGACGGTCGTGTCCAGGGCTTAACTACGCGGCATTGGGGTAGTCGGACATGTACTTGGTGGTCTTGAACTGGGCCTCGCTGTAGGGGTTGTCGTTGCTCACCTTGGGTCGGGAGTGGCTCCTGGTGACGCCGAGGTCGATCAGCAGCTGGGAGACCTTCTTGGAGGTCATCGAGGTGCCCCGGTCGGCGTGCACGGTGTCGGGGACGATGCCGTTGCGCGTGATGGCCTCGCGGATCAACTCCTCGGCTCGCCCGGCGGATTCGGCCGCCTCGACGGTGTGGCCCACGATGTAGCGGCTGAAGATGTCGATGATGACGTAGGCGTGGTACCAGATGCCCTTGCGGGGGCCGGCCGCCTTGGTGATGTCCCAGCTGAACACCTGGGAGGGGCCGTCGGCGACCAGTTCGGGCACCGTCCTGGCCGGGTGGGTGGGTGGGTGGCCTGGCGACGGCGCTCACCGGACTGCCCCCGCTGACGCAGGATCCGGTACATCGTGGAGACCGAGCAGTGGTAGCGCCCGGCGTCCAGTTCGCGGGCCCAGATCTGGGCGGGTGGCAGTTCGGCGTACTCGGGGCTGTTCATCAACTCCAGTACCGCTTCGCGTTCCTCGGCTGTCAGGGCCGACGGCTGGATCTGCGGGGGGCTGGGCCGGCGTGCGGGCGGCGGTTGCAGTCTGCGGTAGTGGGTGGCGCGGGAGCGGCCGGTCAGCCGGCAGGCGGCCGTGGTGCCCAGCTCGTGTTCGATGCCGGTGAACGCCTCGTCCACGACGGGGGTGGCGGCGTGCGTCAGTCCGCGCTCTCGGAGATCATTTCCAAGAGCGCCGACGCTTTTCCCAGGACCTCCAGCGCGGCCTTGTTCCGGGCGAGCTCCCTCTCCAGCCGTTCCACCTGTTGGCGCAGTTTCTCGTTCTCGGCCTCGGTGGCGGACTTCTTCGGCCGGGCCGGGCTCGTGCGGTGGTCGACCAGCCTCTCCAGGGCCCCGGCATCGCGCGCGGCCCGCCACTCGGTGACGTGCGAGTGGTACAGGCGCTCGCGGCGCAGGACCGCGCCCTTCTCGTTCTTGGGTGCGGCGTCGTACTCGGCGACGATCCGCAGCTTGTACTCGGGGCTGAACGTGCGGCGCTTCGGCCTGGGAGCCGGGTCGGACGTGGACGGCTTGGTGCTGGTCATCGGGGGTGAAACTCCTACTCGGGCCCTCTCAGGCTAACCCGACAAAGCGGGACGTCTCATCCAAGGCTGACAGAGAGGGACCTGCGCGGCATCGGCCAACGGATCCACGCACTCGCTCTCACCGACGGCCAGAACGAGGTGGCCACTGCTGTGACCTACCTCTTCGGAAGCGCGCACTGCACGGACTGCGGGGCAGACTTCGCCGTGGCCGACCAAGTAGGCGATCCCCACTGACCTCGCCCCGGAGCTGTCGGCGACGAGTGGCAGGCTGCGCCCGTGGGTTGTGACGTCGGTGGGTGGGTGTCCTGCGCAGGTGAGGACGCGGTCTGCTCCTGGTCGGCGGGTCGCGAGGTGGCCGGTGGCGGTCGGGTTCAGCTTCGGTGGACAGCGGCGCCGAGTCACAGACCGGAGCCGACCGGCCCTGCCCAGGAGGGTCCTTGACCGCCCCGAGGCGCCCGAGACATACCCCACGGGGTAAACTCGCGGGCGAGTGACTCTCTGGAGGTATGGGAATGCAGGTCGACGACGAAGCGGTCGGCGCGGTCCTCAATCGCCTTCGTCGGGCCCAGGGCCAGCTCGCCGGCGTCATCGCGATGATCGAGGCAGGGCGTGACTGCAAGGACGTCGTGACGCAGTTGGCAGCGGTCTCCCGTGCCCTCGACCGGGCCGGATTCAAGATCGTGGCCAGCGGCATGCGGCAGTGCATGGCCGTCGCGGACGGCGACGAGCCGCCGATGAGCGAGGCCGAACTGGAAAAGCTCTTCCTCGCACTCGCCTGACGTCCGGCCCGCTCATCGGCGGCGCCGTGCGGCGCGGGGCTATGTCTGTCTTCCTGGTCCGCCTGCGGGCGGACCGGGCCGTCCGGTCGGGGCCCGCCGCCGTGCAGGCGCGGGGCGCGTTCGTGTTCGATGTGCGCCAGGCGTCGGGTTCGCCGCGAGGCATGCGTTCGGCGTCGACCGCCCGGCTCGACCGGGTCCTGCCGTAAGGTCGCGTTCTCTCGCCGTTGACCGACCTCGACCGTCGTCGGCGGGAGCGCAGCTCGGCGCTCCCGCCGACGACGTTTCCTCCGATGCGCCGGGCGGGCGGCGCCGGCGCGCTGAGCGAGGGCCCCCGGGGGTATCTGCCGGGCAGAACCGCACATCCACACAGGACGCCGCCGCAACAGCGGCAGCGACAGCGCTGGGCGGACACGGGGCGGGTGCCCCGGCGTGTGGCCCGCCCCAGCGGCGCCCGTTCGCTCAGCGGCGGCCCAGTAGCTTCGCCAGGAAGCCTCCGGCCTTGCGGGCGTTCCGGTCGCAGGAGCAGCGGTCGGCCTGGCGAACTCCGGCGAGGACCTGGTCGACGTGCATACCGCACCCGGCGTAGCCGGCCTTGCCGCAGATTCGGCACGTGGTACGTCGACACATGGCGGAACTCCTTGTGGATCGGTCGGGGAGGACGTCCCCGCTTCGTCGTCCAATATACCCGCCGGGGTATTTTTCCCGGATGCCCGGGGTTCTGGACGTCCGTAGTCCCGTCCACACTCCCCACCTGGCCGGACGGCCCGGACGGGAGCCGATCCGTTGCACCCGCCCGCCCGGACCGTGCTGCGGAGGCCGTCACCGCCCTCCGGTCGCGCGCGCCCGGCAACCGCCACGACCTGGCCAGTGGGGCAGGTCGTCCCTCGACGTGGAGCTCCGAAGGGTCGAACATGCGGGACCCAGGCTCGTCGGGTTGTCCGCCCGGCAAGTCCAAGTCCTTTCCCTAGTGAACGAGTTGCCGGCCCTATCTGAGGCATCAAGCTTTTCCCAAGGTTTGCCTCAAGTCGGTCGACCAGAGTTGCCGACGTGCCCCGAAACGCCGACCGGCCGGGACGGGGCGCCGCAGAACACCGAATCGATCCTTTCGACGAGAGGTCCCTCATGCGCATCCGTCAGACCGTTTCCGTACTCGCCCTCGGTGCCGTGCTCGCCGTCGGCGGCGCCGTCGCTGCGCCCGCCCAGGCGCAGACCGGCCTCAGCGGCTCGATCCCGTCGTACTGCGTCCAGGGGTCGGACTCGAACTACTTCGGGGTGCACTGTGCGACCCAGAAGATCTACAAGGTGAAGGCGTACTGCGACAGCAGCGACGGCCGGCACACC
Organism: Streptomyces sp. BE303; assembly: GCF_036290945.1. NCBI lineage: Bacteria > Bacillati > Actinomycetota > Actinomycetes > Kitasatosporales > Streptomycetaceae > Streptomyces > Streptomyces sp. BE303. Next base: position 2,934 of record NZ_JAQYWZ010000545.1, on the reverse strand, counting down.
GTCCTGTCCGGCAACGACGCGAGCAACAACGGATGGTCCAAGATCCACTGCAACACCCTGGGCGCCGGTTGGCGCTACCGTGCGGGCAGCGGGACCGTTGTGGTCCGTTGACCAGGGGCGTCGTCCACGCGGCACGGCTCCCGGCCGGGCGCGTCCGGACGAGGTGACGACCAGGCCCTGAGCCGAAGGCCGGCCCGCTCCCGGGCGGGCCGGCCCCGCGGTTCGGTAACGGTCTCGATGCCCTACGTGCGAGTCGACAGGATCGTGGACCCCTGACAGACCTCGCCCACTGCTGGCGGTGACAGGTGAAGCCGCGCAGTCACGAACACGACCCGCCCACCCATCAGCTCACCGAGAGAACGAGCAGACGGATGGACCTCGGTGCGGGGAAAAGCCCGCGCCCGGATCCGGCCGTACACGTTGCACACCTCCGCCACTCATGGAGATCACATGTTGAAGAAGACTGCCGGTGTCCTCGGAGCCGCGATCATCCTCGGTTCCGCTTACGGCGGCACCGCGTCGGCAGCCCCGGAAACCGTCTCGGCCGCTACTGCCGGGATCAACGCGGAATCGGGCCGCTTCTACCAGGACGGCGTGAACATCCGGAACAGGCCGAACCTCACCGCGACGATCAACGGCCTCGGGTACGTCGGCCACAAGGTCACCGTGTACTGCGGAACCCCTGGTCCCCTGGAGACCTACTGGTGGCGAATCACCGACAACACCACCGGAGTTCCCGGCTACATCGAGCAGAGCTTCGGCGGCCCCAACAGCTCCGTCCCGCGCTGCTGACCTCGCTGCCCGGCCTCCCCGGCGGCGGAATCAGTGGGCGCGAGAACATCGCCGACCTGTCGGTGGTCGAGAACGGGACCTCCACCAAGCTGGTGGTCGCCGCCGACGGCGGACCCTACGAGGCCGCCTCCGACTACGCGGTCGGGCGCTGGACCGGCTGGGCCGCGATCACCGCCAACTCCTTCGGTACCCGGATCACCAAGGTCGCCGCCGCGATGACCGGCAACGTCCTGCACGTGTACGCGCTCGGCGCCAACGGCCGCCTGTACACGGTGGACGGGGACTACGACCGCGGCCCCCGGACCGGCAGCCCGCCGGCCCGGGGGCCGCGTCGTGCCCCGACGCGATCAGCCGGATCGGCGCCCCGGATCCGGAGCACCGTCCTTGAGTGCGACCGGTCGGCGCCACGATCCGCGCGCACCGGAGGCGGGCGGAGAGGTTGGCGCACGCAGATCCTGCGCGCCCCGCGGTGGGGAGAAGCTCGCGACCACATCTGGCGGGGCGAGCGGGGGCGATCGACGTTCTCGCCGGCTTACCCGACGTGTCTACGACCGGGGTCGTGATCCATCGGCGGGTGTCCGGTCGGCGGTGCCCGGCGGCAGCCACCGGGTGATCCGGTCGAACAGTTCCAGCAGTGGCTCGCCGACATCCCGGCCGAACTCGGTCAGCCCGTAGGTGACCTGAGGCGGCGTGGTCGGCTCGACCGTGCGCCACACCAGGCCGTCCTGGACCAGCGTGCGCAGGGTCTGCGCGAGCATCTTCTCGCTGATGCCCCGGATGCTGTCGCGCAGCTCGTAGAAGCGCAGGTCGTTGCCCTGAAGGGAGATCAGCACCCAGACCCCCCATCGGCTGGTCACGTGGTCGACCGTGTCGCGTGCCGCGCAGTCGGTGTGAAACACCTCATACCGCTTGCCGGTGTCACTGCGCCCTGGCTGCAAGCCTTCCGTCATGTGCGGAGCTTACCTTCGGGTATGTCCTTACCAGTGGTAAGCCTGCCGTCCTAGCGTCAGCACCGCACAGCAGCACGTGCACACGAGCGCAGGACATCGAGCGCAGGACATCGAGCGAGGAGCTGATCATGATCGTGGTGACCGGGGCCACCGGAAACATCGGCCGGCCGCTGACGCGGGCACTGGCCGGGGCGGGAGAACAGGTGACGGCGGTTTCGCGGCACGCGGCGCCCGTGCCGGACGGCGTCCGGCACGTCGTAGCCGATCTGGCCGAGCCGGCCGCTCTGGAGCCCGCGCTCGCCGGGGCGAAGGCGCTGTTCCTGCTGCTGTCGGGCGACCTGCACGGCCCCGGGACAGCCCCGGCCGACGTCGTCGGCCGAGCAGTGGCGGCCGGGGTCCGGCGCATCGTGCTGCTCTCCACACAGGGCGTGTCCACCAGGCCGTTCGGCCCGACCCGGATCGCGATGCGGGCGCTGGAGGACCTGATCCGGGAGTCCGCCCCGGAGTGGGCGATCCTGCGGCCGGGCGGCTTCGCCTCCAACGTGCTGTGGTGGGCCGAGTCCATCCGGACGCAGCGGACCGTCGTGGCCCCGTTCGGCGACATCGGCGCGCCGGTCGTCGACCCGACGGACATCGCCGACGTCGCGGCGGCCTGCCTGCTGGAGGACCGGCACCTCGGCGGCGTGTACGAGCTGACCGGCCCGGAGGTGATCAGCCCGCGCGGGCAGGCACAGGCCGTCTCCGCCGCGCTGGGCTCGCCCCTGCGGTTCCACGAGCTCACCCGCGACGAGGCCAGGACCGCGATGGCCCGAAGCATGCCGGTGGAACTCGCCGACGACACCCTCGACATCCTCGGCGCCCCGAACGGGGCCGAACTGCGCATCAGCCCGGCCGTCCGGCAGGTGCTCGGCCGTCCCGCGCGTACCTTCACCGACTGGGCCGACCGCCACGTCGCCGCGTTCCGCTGAGGATGGGGTGAGGGGTGCCCCCGGTCCCTCCGGACGTCGCAGGGTGCCGCAGGCAGCCTCCCGCCGGGGCCGGCCGGGTCTAGTTCCAATGCCGTGTAGATAGAGCTTGCGGATTCCTGTCACGGGTCTGGTGTGGTCAGGATGTCGATGCTGATGGTGGCTTTGTAGCTGGTCCGGTCGATGGTGCCTTTGGCGTTGTACTTGGAGATCGCGCGTTTGACGAC
>NZ_JAQYWZ010000544.1:0-330 GCF_036290945.1 Streptomyces sp. BE303 | reverse complement strand
GCCAGCCACCGCGGGCAGAAGCGGAAGAGCGGCGAGCCCTACATCACCCACCCGCTCGCCGTCACCATGATCCTGGCCCAACTCGGTGCCGGGACGACCACGTTGGTCGCCTCGCTGCCACTGGCGGTCTGGGCCGCGATCGTCTACCAGCGGCTGCGCCGACTCGGCGTGAGCGCCCCGGGCCCGGGCATCGCCCTGGTCGCCGGTGTGCTCTCGGCGGTCCGGTCGTGCAGGCCGAACAGGTTGTGCAGGACGGTCGCGTCCCCGGCCAGCGTCCGGACCGCGGACCTGCCCCGTTCGACCGGGCCCGTCCCCTGGATCCGCACGCTG
>NZ_JAQYWZ010000543.1:0-1034 GCF_036290945.1 Streptomyces sp. BE303 | reverse complement strand
GCGTTGGCGCAGGCGGGGTTGAACCCGCAGGACGTCGACGCGGTCGAGGCGCACGGCACCGGCACGACGCTCGGCGACCCGATCGAGGCCCAGGCCCTCCTGGCCACCTACGGTCAGGACCGGGACGGCGGCGACCCGCTCTGGCTCGGGTCGGTGAAGTCCAACATCGGGCACACGCAGGCGGCGGCCGGTGTCGCCGGCATCATCAAGATGGTTCTGGCGATGCGGCACGGGACCCTGCCCGCGACGCTCCACGCCGACGAGCGTTCCCCGCACGTGGAGTGGGCTTCCGGCGCGGTGTCGCTGTTGACGGAGTCGCGGCCCTGGAACCCCGGGGACCGGCCTCGTCGGGCGGGTGTGTCGGCGTTCGGCGTCAGTGGCACCAACGCGCACGTGATCGTGGAGGAGCCACCGACGGTCGAGGCCGCCGCCGTGGCAGCAGTGGAACTGCCACTGGCTCCGGTGCTGTTGTCCGGTACGGACGAGGCGTCCCTGCGTGCTCAGGCTCAACAGCTGATCGACAGCGCCGAGGTGGGCGCTGCTCACCCGGTGGCACTCGGCGCGGCGTCGATCCGCCGTGCCGCGCTCGCTCACCGGGCGGTGGTGCTCGCCGGTGACACCGACGAGCTGATGACCGGGCTGGATGCGGTGGTGTCCGGTGCGGGCGGTCTGATCGGCACCGCACGGGCGGGCCGGGTGGCGTTCCTGTTCACGGGGCAGGGTGCGCAGCGAGCGTCGATGGGCCGGGGCTTGTACGAGGCGTTCCCGGTGTACGCGGACGCCTTCGACCAGGTGGCGTTGCACCTGGATGCCGATCTGGACCAGCCGCTGGCGGAGGTGCTGGCGGACGAGGAGCTGATCCACCGCACCGGGTACGCGCAGCCTGCGTTGTGCGCCGTCGAGGTGGCGTTGCACGCGCTGCTGTCGCACTGGGGTGTGCGGGCGGACGTGCTGGTCGGTCATTCGATCGGTGAGATCGCTGCCGCGCACGTGGCCGGGGTGCTGTCGCTCGGCGATGCGGCGGCGTTGGTCGT
>NZ_JAQYWZ010000542.1:0-855 GCF_036290945.1 Streptomyces sp. BE303 | reverse complement strand
GCGGCAGATACCCCGCCCCCGACCGCAACACCGCCACCATCGCCACCACCAGGTCCACCGACCGCGGCAACGCCAACCCCACCCAACGACCCGGACCGGCCCCCCGACCCACCAACACCGACGCCAACCGCGCCGAACGCTCCCCCAACTCCCCGTACGTCAACGACTCCCCACCCACCACCAACGCCACCGCACCCGGCGCCTCCCGCACCCACCCCTCGAACCGCTCCACCACCGAACCCACCACCGGAACCACACCCACCGCCTCGCCGGGGGCGAGCAGCCCGGCCAGTTCGGCGGGATCCAGCAGCTCCAGGTCGTCGACGCGCGCGGCGGGATCGGCCACCGCCTGCTCCAGCAGCCGCAGCAGCCGGCCGGACAGGGCCTCGGCGGTCGGCCGGTCGAACAGGTCGGCCGAGTAGAACAGGCGCAGGTCGAGATCGTCCCCGTGCGCGGTGTCGGCGAAGGTGAACTCCAGGTCGAAGCGGGCCGTGCCCGGGTCGACCTGCTCCATCCGGGCCGGGTGGCCGAACATCACCGACGTGTCCAGGGTGACGGTGTTGTGCGACACCAGGGTCTGGAAGAGCGGGTGGCGGCCGAGCGCGCGCGGCGGGTTGACGACCTCGACGACCCGGCCGAACGGCACGTCGGCGTGGTCGAGGGCGGCGAGGTCCGCGGCCCGGACCCGGTCGAGCAGTTCGGCGAAGGTCGGACCGCCCGACAGGTCGGCGCGGAGCACCACCGTGTTGACGAAGAAGCCCACCAGCCCGTCCAGCGCGGCCTCCCCGCCGCGCCCGGCGACCGGCGTGCCCAACGGGACGTCGTCACCACCGCCGAGCCGGTGCAGCAACGCCG
>NZ_JAQYWZ010000541.1:0-6454 GCF_036290945.1 Streptomyces sp. BE303 | reverse complement strand
CCACCCGGAGGTGGCCCCGAAGGGCGACCGCCGCAAGGCCGTCCAGGACCTGCTGGACGTGGTGGGCCTGAACCCGGAGTACATCAACCGGTACCCGCACCAGTTCTCCGGCGGCCAGCGCCAGCGCATCGGCATCGCCCGAGGGCTGGCGCTCAAGCCGGAGGTCATCATCTGCGACGAGCCGGTGTCCGCGCTGGACGTCTCGGTGCAGGCGCAGGTGATCAACCTGCTGGAGCAGCTCCAGAGCGAGTTCAACCTCTCGTACATGTTCATCGCGCACGACCTCTCGATCGTCCGGCACATCTCCGACCGGGTCGGCGTGATGTACCTCGGCAGGATGGTCGAGATCGGCAGCGACCGGGAGATCTACGACCACGCCACGCACCCGTACACCCAGGCGCTGCTCTCCGCGGTGCCGGTACCGGATCCGACGGCGCGCGAGTCGCGGGACCGGATCGTCCTCACCGGGGACGTGCCCTCGCCGGCGAACCCGCCGTCCGGCTGCCGGTTCCGCACCCGCTGCTGGAAGGCGCAGGAGAAGTGCGCACTGGAGACCCCGCTGCTGGCCGTCCCGGCCTGGCTGGACGGGCTCGCGGCGCACGACTCGGCGTGCCACTTCGCGGCCGAGCGCGGACCGGGGGAGTGGGCGCCGGCGGGGGAGTCCGGGAAGGGGCCCGGGGGAGAGCCCGGGGGCGGCCCGGAAACCGTTTGACACCGGGCGTACGCCCCACTCACAGAGCGCGTCCTCCGTTCGGAGGGCGCGCTCTCGCGTTGCGGCCCGCCGACCTGCGGGAATTCCCGTCCGAACGGTGTCCGGGGCACTCGGAAATGATCATTACGCTTCGTAATGCGCCGAATACCGGTGATATATGTTCGTTATTCGGAAAGTGGAATTGACGGCTCCGCGCGCGATATGGAGGAATTTGCCGAGTATTGTCACGGGTTGGTCTGAGCATGTAATTGAAAAGAGATGTGACGGCGATTCCACCGAAGGGGTCGGGTGATCGATAGTTGCTCTGCGCGTATCAGTGGTCACCTCGTCACCTGTGCGGATCGGCCCTGAGATGTCGACCTTCGCCATGCCCGGCACACCGACTGGCGAGGCGCCGTTCGTTCGTAAGCCCTTAAATCGAGGAGCAGTTGAATGAGGCTCACCAAGACGATGCGTTGGACCGCGCTCGCGGCCTGCACCGCGCTCGCGATCTCGGCCTGCAGCACCAGCAGCGACAAGAAGTCCTCGGACGGGGGCACCTCGGGGTCGGGCAAGAAGGGCGGCTCGATCAGCGTCGAGCTGGGTGAGCCGCAGCACGGTCTGGTGCCGCAGAACACCGCGGAGTCCGAGGGCTCCGAGGTGCTCAACGCGATCTTCGCCGGCCTGGTCGACTACGACATCAAGGACAACTCGCCGCGGCTGCGGGTCGCCGAGTCGATCGAGAGCCCGGACGCGACCGTCTGGACGATCAAGCTCAAGGACGGCTACACCTTCCACAACGGCGAGAAGGTCACCGCGCAGTCGTTCGTCGACGCCTGGAACTACGGCGCGAACCAGGCCAACGCGCAGGAGGCCATGCCGTTCTACGACAAGATCCTCGGCTCCGAGGAGCTGGCCCCGGGCAAGGACAAGACGCCCACCGCGGACAAGCTCAAGGGCCTGGCGGTCGTCGACGACAAGACCTTCACCGTCACCCTCAAGGTGCCGTTCTCGCAGTTCAAGACCATGCTCGGCTACAACGCCTTCTTCCCGCTCCCGAAGGCCTTCTTCACCGACACCAAGGCCTTCGAGGAGGCGCCGATCGGCAACGGCGCCTTCCAGATGGACGGCAAGTGGGAGCACAACAAGCAGATCAAGGTCAAGCGGTACGAGAACTTCCCGGCGTCTGACGGAAAGGCCAAGCTGGATTCCGTCACGTTCAAGGTTTACGACAAGCTGGAAACCGCGTACAACGACCTGCGCGCGAACAACATCCAGATCACCGACAAGCTGCCGATCTCGGCGATGGCGACCGTCGCCCAGGAGTTCGGCGACCGCTACATCTACAAGCCGGAATCCGGCGTCGGTTACCTCGGATTCCCGATCGCCACGAACCCGGCGTTCCAGAAGCCGGAGCTGCGCAAGGCGATCTCGATGGCGATCGACCGCGAGGCGATCACCAAGACGATTTTCTCGGGCACCCGCAAGCCGGCCGACGACTTCATCAGCCCGATCATCCCGGGCTACCGCGCGGGCGCGCTCGGCGACGCCGCCAAGTACGATCCGGCGAAGGCCAAGGAGCTCTTCACCCTGGCCGGCGGCCTGCCCGGCAACACGATCGAGATCGGGTACAACGCCGACGGCGGCCACAAGGAGTGGATCGAGGCGGTCGGCAACCAGCTGAAGAAGAACCTCGGTCTGGAGGTCACCTTCAAGCCGTTCGAGAAGTTCGGCGCCATCCTCACCGCGCTGGGCGACAAGAAGTACTCCGGGGCCTTCCGCATGGCCTGGTCGATGGACTACCCGTCGATCGAGAACTACCTGCGCCCGATCTTCTCCAAGGTCGCCATCGAGAACGGCTCCAACTACGGCGGCTACGTCAACGAGGAGTTCGAGGCCACGCTGGCCAAGGCCGACGCCGCCAAGGGCGAGGCCGAGGGCCTCAAGCTCTACCAGGCCGCCGACGACATCCTCATCAAGGACCTGCCGTACATCCCGGTGTACACCTACATGTCCTCCGCGGCCTACACGAAGACCGTCAAGAACGTGAACGTCAACGCCCAGGGGCAGATGGACCTGGCCAACGTCGAACTGGCCTGACGCCCCCCAGCTGACCGGTACGCCACGGCGGGCGGCGCGGGAAACCCCCGCGCCGCCCGGCTCAGGCGTGCCCCCGACCATGAGGAGACCGCATGGGCCGCTATGTGGTCCGCCGGATCATCCAGGCCATACCTGTGATCCTCGGCGCGACGTTCCTTATCTACGCACTGGTCTTCCTGCTGCCTGGGGATCCCATCACGGCACTGGCCGGTGAGAAGCGACAGGACCCCGCCGTCGTGGCGGTCCTGCGGGACCGGTACAACCTCGACGACCCGTTCTTCATCCAGTACTGGAACTACCTGGTCGGCCTCTTCCAGGGCGACTTCGGTGAGGACTACCGCGGCAACCAGGTCGTGGACGTGATGAAGACGGCCTTTCCCTACACCATCAACCTGGCGCTCACCGCGATCGTGATCGAGATGGTCGTGGGCATCACCGCCGGTGTGGTCGCGGCCCTCCGGCGCGGCCGGTTCATCGACAACGTGGTGCTGATCTCCACCCTGATGGTCATCTCGATCCCGGTCTTCGTGATCGGCTTCGTGCTCCAGCTGCTCCTCGGGGTGAAGCTCAACACCGATCTGGGCATCGACTTCTTCCCGGTCTCCTTCAACGAGGAGGCGGGCTTCCGGTCCTACCTGCTGCCCGCCTACGTGCTCGCCTCGACCTCGCTGGCGTACGTCGCCCGGCTCACCCGCACCAGCCTGATCGAGGTCATGCGGGCCGACTACGTCCGCACGGCGGTGGCCAAGGGCCTCAGCCCGCTGCGGGTGGTGATCCGGCACGGACTGCGCAACGCGCTGATCCCGATCGTCACCTTCCTCGGCATGGACCTCGGCGGGCTGATGGGCGGCGCGGTGATCACCGAGGGCATCTTCAACATCCCCGGCGTCGGACACCAGCTCTTCCAGTCCGTCTACCTGCGGGAACGGACCATCGTCGTGGGCATCGTGAGCGCCCTGGTGATGGTCTACCTGTTCGCCAACCTGGTGGTCGACCTGCTGTACGCCGTCCTGGACCCGAGGATCCGCTATGAGTGAGCCGACGAAGCGCGAGGACGCGACGGTGGCGATTCCCGGGCAGCCCGCTGCCGGGACCGCCGCGAGCGGGCCGGCGGCCGAGGCCGCTCCGCTCGCCGGGGCGTCGCTCGACAAGAAGGACCCGGCCGGCAAGGGCCCCGCCGGGAAGGGCAAGGACGGCACGGAGCGCGTCGCCAGCCTCTGGACCGACGCCTGGTACGACCTGCGCCGCAACCCGCTGTTCCTGATCGGCGGGTTCCTGGTGCTGTTCATGGTGGTGCTGGCGATCGTCCCCGGGCTGTTCACCGACGGCGATCCGCGCGCGGGCGGCTTCTGCAACCTGGCCGACTCGCTGCAGCGGCCCAGCGCCGACCACTGGTTCGGCTTCGACGTCCAGGGCTGCGACATCTACACCCGGACGGTCTGGGGCGCCCGCAACTCGATCATCGTCGGGCTGGTGACCACCACGCTGGTGGTCGCCGTCGGCGGCACGCTGGGCCTCTGGGCCGGCTGGATCGGCGGCTTCGCGGACAGCGTGCTCTCCCGGGTCACCGAGATCTTCTTCGCCATCCCGCTGCTGCTCGGCGGGATGCTGATCATGTCGACCTGGGGCGAGGGCAACGCCTGGACGGTCTCCGCGGTGATGGCCGTCCTCGGCTGGCCGCAGATCTACCGGCTGATGCGCTCGGCGGTCCTCGCCAACAAGCACAACGACTACGTGGTGGCGGCCCGGGCCCTCGGTGCCGGCACCGGGCGGATCGTCAGCCGGCACATCCTGCCGAACGCCGTCGCGCCGGTGATCGTGGTCTCGACCATCAACCTGGGCGTCTACATCGGGGCCGAGGCCGCGCTCTCCTACCTCGGCATCGGCATCCAGTCCCCGGCGATCTCCTGGGGCCTGATGATCAGCGACGCCCAGGCCCGCTTCCTGAACGCCCCGCACGTGCTGCTCTTCCCGGCCGCCGTGCTGAGCATCACGGTGCTCGCGTTCATCATGCTCGGCGACGCGGTGCGCGACGCCCTCGACCCGAAGCTGCGCTGAGGAGGGCCGCGGACCATGACTGATCTGACCAAGCCGACGACGAAGGACGGCGCGGCGCGCCGGGACGCGGTGGAGGTGCTCGGCGGCGGCCGGGAGAACCTGGTGCCCGGCACCCCGCTGCTGGAGGTCGACGACCTGCACATCGAGTTCCACACCCGGGACGGCGTCGCCAAGGCCGTCAACGGCGTGAGCTACTCGGTGTCGGCGGGGGAGACCCTGGCGGTGCTCGGCGAGTCCGGTTCGGGCAAGTCGGTGACCGCCCAGGCGATCATGGGCATCCTCGACATGCCACCGGGGAAGATCACCTCCGGCTCGATCCGGTTCCGCGGCGAGGACCTGCTCACCATGAGCCCCAGGGCCCGCCGGGCGGTGCGCGGCCGGAAGATCGCGATGATCTTCCAGGACGCGCTCTCCTCGCTCAACCCGGTCCTGAGCGTCGGCTACCAGCTCGGCGAGATGTTCCGGGTGCACCAGGGGGCCTCGCGCAAGGAGGCCAAGGAGCGGGCGATCGAGCTGATGGAGCGGGTGCGCATCCCCGCCGCCCGGGAACGGGTCGGCGACTACCCGCACCAGTTCTCGGGCGGCATGCGCCAGCGCATCATGATCGCCATGGCCATGGCGCTGGAGCCGGACCTGATCATCGCGGACGAGCCCACCACGGCGCTGGACGTCACCGTCCAGGCGCAGGTGATGGACCTGCTCGCGGAGCTCCAGGCCGAGTTCAACATGGGTCTGATCCTGATCACCCACGACCTCGGCGTGGTCGCCGACGTCGCGGACAAGATCGCCGTGATGTACGCGGGCCGGATCGTCGAGACGGCGCCGGTGCACGAGCTGTACGCGCGCCCGGCCCACCCGTACACCAGGGGCCTCCTCAACTCGATCCCGCGCCTGGACCAGAAGGGCCAGAACCTCTACGCCATCCAGGGCCTGCCGCCGAGCCTGCTGCGGATCCCGGACGGCTGCGCCTTCAACCCGCGTTGCGACCGGGCGCAGGACGTCTGCCGCACCGAAACCCCGCGGCTGGTCCCGGTGCTGGACGCCGAGGGGGCCGACCTGCCGGGCCGCCGGAGCGCCTGCCACTTCTGGAAGGAGACCCTCCGTGGCTGAGCCCATCCTGGAGGTCAAGGACCTGGTCAAGCACTACCCGCTGACCCAGGGCATCGTCCTCAAGAAGCAGGTCGGCGCCGTCCGGGCCGTGGACGGCATCTCCTTCCAGCTGCTCAGGGGCGAGACCCTCGGCATCGTCGGCGAGTCCGGCTGCGGGAAGTCGACGCTGGCCAAGGTGCTGATGAACCTGGAGCGGGCCACCTCCGGCCAGGTGCTGTTCAAGGGCGAGGACATCACCCGGCTCTCCGGATCCGCGCTGAAGGCGGTGCGGCGGAACATCCAGATGGTGTTCCAGGACCCGTACACCTCGCTGAACCCGCGCATGACGGTCGGCGACATCATCGGTGAGCCCTACGAGATCCACCCGGAGGTGGCCCCGAAGGGCGACCGCCGCAAGGCCGTCCAGGACCTGCTGGACGTGGTGGGCCTGAACCCGGAGTACATCAACCGGTACCCGCACCAGTTCTCCGGCGGCCAGCGCCAGCGCATCGGCAT